>NZ_RZRR01000242.1:0-6601 GCF_003998555.1 Mesorhizobium sp. M7A.F.Ca.CA.002.09.1.1
GTTCTGATATTCATAAATGAATGGCAGAAATCGACTGGAACCTGATCAAGAGCTTTGTCACCGTGGCGGAATCCGGCAGCCTGTCGGCTGCCGCGCGAAAGCTTTCGGCCAGCCAGCCGACGCTTGGCCGTCACATCGGCGAGTTGGAACAGGCGCTGGGCGTCACGCTGTTCCGTCGAGGACGGCACGGCTACGAACTGACGGAGGCCGGCAGCACGCTGTTGGAACGCGGCAAGGCGGTCAGCGAGCAGGCAAGCGCCTTCTCACTCCTGGCACTGGGTTCGGTCGAGGCTATCGAAGGCACGGTGCGTATCGCCGCCAGCGAGGTCGTGGCGGCCTATGTCCTGCCTGAGATGACGATGCGGCTGGGGATCGAGGAGCCCGGCATCGAGGTCGAGATCGTCGCTTCCAATCAGGTTGAGAACCTGCTGCGTCGAGATGCCGACATCGCCATCCGCATGGTCAAGCCGGCGCAGAACGAGCTGATGGCACGCAAGGTCTGCGACATCGAGCTCTGCGCCTGCGCGGCCAAATCCTATCTCGACAGGCGCGGCCGTCCGCTGAAGCCTGCCGATCTTGTCGGCCACGATCTGGTCGGCTTCGACCGCGGCGACGAGATCATCAGGGGTTTTACCCAGCACGGCATCCCCGTCACCCGGAGCAGCTTCCGCTTCAGGACCGACAACCAGATGGTTTTGTGGGAAGCGGTGCGGGCGGGAAACGGCATTGGTCTTGGCCAGGAGCCGCTGGCCGACAGGGATCCTTTGATTGAGAAGGTGCTGCCTGACCTGCCGCTGCCAGTTCTGCCGGTGTGGCTGGCGATGCATCGCGACGTGCGTACCAGCGTGCGCATCCGCCGTGTGGTGGATTTCCTTCACGAGGAGCTGAAACGCTATTCTGCGGGTGCTGGCGCGAATTCGGCGCGGTGAGCGAGCCCGGCCATCAGCAACACGATGATCAGCAGTCCCGACATGGTGATGAAGATCGGGCCGAAGCTGGAATGCTCGGCAACGAAGCCGATCGCCGACGGCGCCACCAGTATGCCGCAGTATCCGATCGTTGTGACCACGCTCATGCCGGTGCCGGAAGACATGCCTTCCTGGTTGCCGCCGGCCGAAAAGATGATCGGCACCATATTGGCGATGCCGAAGCCGCAAAAGGCAAAGGCTGCAATGGCGAGCCAGGGCGAGGGCGCCAGGCCAGCCACCAGCATGCCGACCGCGGCTACGAGGGCCGACGCGCGTAGCGTCGTCACCGCGCCGAAGCGATTGCGTATGCCGTCGCCGAAGAACCGCGTAACCGCCATGACGCCTGAAAATCCGGCGTAGGCGAGGCCGGCGACGGCGAGATCGGCGCCGAGCTCCTGGCGCAGATACAGGGCTGCCCAGTCGAGCACCGCGCCCTCGGAGATCATCGCCAGTAACGCCATCAGCCCGATCAGATAAACCAGCGGGTTTGCCGGCAGTGCGAATTTGTGGTGCTCGGCCGCCTGCGGTCTGTCTTCGGCGAGGAGATAGCGAACGGCCACCGCGATCACCGCGAAGGCAAACGCCGTTACTGCCGCCGCGTGGACGAGGTGGCCGTAATGCTGGATGGCAAAGCCGCCGAGGCCGCCACCGGCAAAACCGCCGAGACTCCAGAAGCCGTGCGAAGACGACATGACGGCGCGGGAGAGCCGCCGTTCGACCACCACGGCGTTGGCATTCATCGCAACGTCCATGCCACCGATCGAGCCGCCGAAGATGATCATGGCAACGGCCGCCAAGGGTACGTCGGGCGCCAGCGCCACGACCATGAGACCGAGGCTGCCGCACAGGGCGAACCAACGCAGTACGGTGCGCGAACCATGTCTGGAGATCAAATGGCCACACCAGGTCATCGCGACGACGGCGCCGACCCCAAACAACAGAATCAGCAGACCGAGCGTGAACTTCGAAATCTCCAGCCGGGTCAGGAACACCGGAATCTGCGGCGCCCAGCTGCCCGTCAGGAAGCCGTTGGCGAGGAAAATGGCCGCGAGCGCCCATCGGCCGCGAATGGCAGTCAGCTTGGCAGTTGACGCGTTCATGAGGCGAATCCCGCAAGAAATGGCTTCGCGCGGCAAATTAGATCGATTCAATTTTCAGTCAAGGCTCTTTCGGGAAGCATTTTTTGAGCCAAACACAGCCTTGAGTGATCGCCGGCCTTAATGGTCCTTGTGGCGCCTTGCCTCGAATTCGGCCTTCTTGGCGTCGGAGGCCTCGGTCTGGTTGAGCGCCTGCCATTGCGCATAAGGCATGCCGTAGACGATCTCGCGCGACTGATCCTTGGTGAGACCGACGCCCTCGGCATTGGCCGCCTCGCGATACCAGTTCGACAGGCAGTTGCGGCAGAAGCCGGCGAGGTTCATCAGGTCGATGTTCTGCACGTCGTTGCGTTCGCGCAGATGCTCGACCAGCCGGCGGAAGGCGGCCGCCTCGAAATCGCGTTGCTGCTCGTCGCTGAGTTCGGTCATCGAAACCTCCGTCATAGCGGCCCGGTGCGCGAGCCGAACATCTTCACCACATGTATATCGGGACGGCGGTCGATGGCGTCAACGATCGGCGCCAGCCGTTCGGCCCAGGCGAGCGCGCCCTTCTGGTCCGATATCAAATCCTGTCGGATCTCGATCAGCGCATGGGCGAAGCCGTTGACGATGGCGTGCTTGTACATGGTGTCGCCGCGCAGCGCGCCGTCATAGGGTTCGTTGTCGCCGACGACGAGGTTCCTGTCCTGCGCCAGCATGTCTATCAACGGCCGCGCCACGCGGTCGTCGAGGTCCCACAGGATGCCGACGTGCCAAGGACGCTGGATTCCTTGCATGGCCGGGGTGAAGGAATGCACCGAGAAGATGAAGGGCGCCTGGGCGGAAGCCTGTGCGACCGAGGCGATCATGGCGCTGACGGCGTCGTGATAGGGCCGGTAGAACCCGTCGAGCCGCCTCTCGCGCTCCTCGGCAGCGATGGGGTAGTTCCCAGGTACGACCGTGCCGTCATAAAGCTGGCGAATGAGCGTCGGGTCGTCTTCGCCGCGATTGGGATCGATCAGCAGCCGCGAAAAATTGGCGAGCACCGCTGGCACGCCCAGCAGGGCAGCCAGTTCGCGCGTCACGCCCTCGACGCCGATGTCATAGGCGATGTGGCGGTCGAACTCCGCTGAGGGCAGGCCGAGGCTGCCATAGTCGTCGGGCAGGTCGCGACGGGCATGATCGCCCAACAGCACGATGCCTCGCTTGCGGTCGCCCTCGATGATGTCGAAAGGCGCGAAAACTGTGGATCGGGTCATTGGCGGGAAATGGTCTGTTCGCTGGCTTCCGGGGAGGATGCTATCGTCATTCCACGAAGACGACGCTTGCGCAATGCCGTTGTTTGGCCAAGGTTTCCCGGGAAATCTGGCACAAGTCGGCGAATTGTGCGCCGGAGCCTTTCTAAATCGATTGGAATTGGACAAAACGGTGCGTTGACATGCGCCCGGACTTTTCCGAAAAGGGGCGCAGAGAGATGCTGATGTGGTTTTTGAGGGGTTTTCGGATGAGTTCCGCCGGCGGGCAGCGCATGCGCTCTGCCTTTGCCATGCCGCTCCTCACTCTTGCCATCGGCCTGCCGGCCATGGTCGTGGCTTCGCCGGCGCGTGCCGATTTCCGCGTCTGCAACGCCACGCAGAACCTGGTTGGTGTCGGCATCGGCTATCGCGCCAAGGCCGGCTGGATCACTGAAGGCTGGTGGCACATCGAGGGATCGAGCTGCAAGACGCTGATCGAAGGGCCGCTGTCATCAAGGTTTTACTATCTTTATGCAGAAGACGCCGAACGCGGTGGACGCTGGGACGGCCCGATCAACATGTGCGTGGCTGAAAAAGAGTTCAAGATCGCAGGCGTAACCGACTGCGTCGCCCGGGGCTTTCAGCGCGCCGGATTCCAGGAATATGACACGGGCGAACAGGCAAGCTGGATGGTCCAGCTGACCGATGAGTCCACAACGGGAGGCGCTCCAGCCACCCCGGGAACAAACAGTCAATGAGACGTAGCCGCAAGGTCAAGATCCTAGCCACCATCGGTCCTGCCTCCTCCTCGGAGGAGATGCTGAAGAAACTGTTCGAAGCGGGCGCCGATGTGTTCCGCATCAATATGAGCCATACCGACCATGAACTGATGCGCACGCTGGTCGGACGCATCCGCGCTGTCGAGGAAGCCGTTGGCAGGCCGATCGGCATCCTCGCCGATCTGCAAGGGCCAAAGCTGCGCGTCGGCAAGTTCGCCAACGGCAAGGAAGTGCTGACGCAAGGCCAGACCTTCACGCTCGACGACAATCCCGAGCCCGGCACCTCGACCAGGGTCTATCTGCCGCATCCGGAAATCCTGAGCTCGGTCGAAGCCGGCCATCGCCTGCTGATCGACGATGGCAAGCTCGAGCTGAAGGCGGTGAAGAGCGACGGCAAGTCGATCGTCTGCACCGTCGTCGCCGGCACCACGATTTCCGACAAGAAGGGCGTCAGCCTGCCTGACACCGACCTGCCGGTCGGCGCGTTGACCGAGAAGGACCGCAAGGACCTCGATGCCGTGCTGGCCACAGGCGTAGACTGGGTGGCGCTGTCCTTCGTGCAACGGCCGGAGGATCTGGCCGAAGCGCGCAAGATCGCACGCGGCCGGGCGCTGATCATGGCCAAGATCGAGAAGCCGCAGGCTGTCGCCCGGCTGGCCGAAATCATCGAACTGTCCGACGCGCTGATGGTCGCCCGCGGCGATCTCGGCGTCGAGATGCCGCTCGAGGCGGTGCCCGGTATCCAGAAGCAGATCACGCGCGCCGCACGCCGCGCCGGCAAGCCGGTGGTGGTTGCAACGCAGATGCTGGAATCGATGATCACGGCACCGGTGCCGACCCGCGCCGAGGTGTCCGATGTTTCGATCGCCGTCTTCGAAGGCGCCGATGCCATCATGCTGTCGGCGGAATCGGCGGCGGGTGCCTATCCCGTCGAGGCCGTGGCAATGATGAACCGTATCGCCACCAAGGTCGAGACCGATCCGACCTATGCCGGCATCATCAACGCCCAGCGCTCCGAGCCGGAAGCGACCGGCGCCGACGCCATTTCGCTGGCCGCGCGCGAGATCGCCGAAACGCTGAAGCTGTCGGCGATCATCACCTACACCGCATCAGGCACCACAGGCCTGCGCGCCGCCCGCGAGCGGCCGCAAGTGCCTGTTATCGCGCTGTCGCCGATCCTCAACACGGCGCGGCGGCTGTCGCTTTTGTGGGGCACGCATTGCGTTGTCTCGCCCGACGCCGTCGACCTCGACGACATGGTCAACCGCGCCTGCCGCATCGCCTTCGACGAAGGCTTCGGCAAGCCGGGCGACCGCGTCATCATCACCGCGGGCGTACCGCTGCGGACACCGGGTTCGACCAACATGCTGCGCATCGCCTATATCGGGTCGGACACACAAGTCAGCCGCTAGATTCCCAAAGCGTGTCGGCTCTGAACGGTTCGGGCGACCGCCTTAGGTCGGCGCGAGTTCGGCCTGCGGTACCTTGATATCGGCGCATCTGCCGGCGCCGTAGGCGTCGCCGGCGATGCGCGCCTCCACGGTCCTGGCCATCGCCTGCAGGTCGACACTCTTGCCGGCGACCTTCTCGATGGCGCCGACGGTCAGGTCGGGCGCCATCCAGTCTGGCTTGTGACCGAGATTGTGCACCCAGACGAGTTCGGCACCGGCAATGTCGCGCGCCAGACCGACCGAATGGATATGTGCATAGACCACCTTGTCGCGATCGCCTGAAATGACCACGGTTGGCGCCTTGATCTCGTTGTAGCGCGGTGCGGCGTCGAGGGCATAGCGATAGAGCCCGGCGACATCGGTGGCGTTGGCGCGAAAGGCTTTTGGTCGCAGCACCAGCGGGATAGAGGCCATTCCGAGATAATTGTCCGGCACCTTGTTGGGCGAGAAAACGCAGGTGGTGGCGTCGGCCATCTGCAGTGTACCGGCCGGATAGGTCAGCGTTTCGGAAAACAGCCAGCCGAGCACGGGAATGGTGGTCAGATCGTAGTACCAGGCGGTTGCGCCGCCCGGCCATGGATGGGTCGCCGGTGCGAGGAAGACCAGTCCAAGTGTCTTGTCTGGATGCTCGCGGCCAAAGGCCGATGTCACCACGCCGCCGAAGGAATGGCCGACGATGACAGCCTTCCTGATGCCGAGATGGTCCATCAGTGCGGCAATGGTGTTGGCCTGCGCCGACGGGTTCTCGTTGTTGGTGCCGCGACCCGACCAGCCGTGGCCTGGCCGGTCGAAGAACAGCATTTCGGCGCGGCCTTCGAGCAAGGGACGCAGCGGCAGCATCTGGTCCCTGAGATTGGCGCTGGCGCCGTGGATGAAGACGATCGGCGGCAGCTCGGCGTTGGCGGGTGCCGGAACATGGACATAGTGGATGCGGGCGCCGTCGATGTCGGCGAACTCGCCGAACGGCGGATCGCGGTGCTCGATCAACCATGAGCCGACGCGGGTGATGCCGACAAAGCCGAAGACAAGCGCCATCAGGAAGGCAAGGGCGGCGTAGATCAGGTTCATGGGGAAGATACGGAAGTGGAGGGG
>NZ_RZRR01000243.1:0-6578 GCF_003998555.1 Mesorhizobium sp. M7A.F.Ca.CA.002.09.1.1
ATTTCGAGCCGCCCTGGTGGCGACCTTTTTGCTCCTCGAGTCGCTGTTTCAAAGTCTCCATCAGCTTTTCGAACCCGCCGAGCGCCTCGACCAGTTTTTTCTCCTCGTCGGTCAGGTGCTTTTCGGCGAGGCGGCGCAACCATTCCTCGGGGATATTGGCGACGTCCAGCGCGTCCGGTCCGCCCAGCGCTTCAATGCCCTTGAAGACATGCGCGAACACCTGGTCGAAGCGGTCGATGTGGCGCTCGTCCTTCACCAGGGCGGCGCGGGCGAGGTAATAAAAACCTTCGACGTCGTAGTCGACCAACCCGGCTTCCAGCCCTTCGAGCAGCGACAGATATTCCCTGAGCGAGACGGGAACGCGTGCAGCCTTCAGTTCAAGGAAGAAGGGGATGAACATGGCCGGTTACAGCAAATCATACTCGATGAAGCCCGTGCGGCGGGCGACGTGGTCGTAAAGCTTGCGCGCGGTGGCGTTGGTCTCGTGCGTCATCCAGTAGACATTCTTGACGCCGATCTTTGCCGCCTCTTCCTTCACTGCGTTGATAAGGGCGGCGCCGATCCCCTTGCCGCGCACATCCGGGTCGGCGAACAAATCCTGCAGATAGCAGTTGTTTTTCTCCGACCAGCCGGAGCGGTGGTACAGGAAGTGCGTGAGACCGACCGCCTTGCCGTCCAGTGTGGCGATGAAGCCTTTTGGCTCGAATTCGCCCGGAGTGAACAGCCGCTTCCAGGTGACGGCGTAGACCTCTTCCGGCAGCTTCGTCTCATAGAAGGTGAGATAGTCGGTCCACAGGCGCCGCCAATCGGCGTGGTCGGACTGCGCGAGCGGGCGGACGATTATCTCGGACATTTCGTTCCCTCTGAAGTCTGGAACCCGATCCATACCAATAGAATCGGGATCAGGAACACCCTTGCCTATTCGGCAGGCGAATTATATTCGCGAAAAGCGGTCGCGAGCATGTGCAGCGCCTCCCGCGCCCGCGGCGGCAGAGCGTGCGACTGCAAAACGATCTCGGACGGGGGAATTGGTGGCAGGCCGAGTTTGCGGCCCACCTCGATCAAGCCCGGGGGCACAACCCGGTAAGCGAGGGCGGAAAGGGCAAAGCCCGCCGATACCGCGATGTTGACGGCAGCGCCGCCGCCGCCGACGAAAGCCTCATTCCAGGCGATGCCTGCCCGGTCCAGCGCTTCGACCGCTCTCATACGGTCCGGGCAATTGCATCTGGTGCTTAAAAGAGCCAGGCGCAGGGGCGTGCCTGGTCGCCATTCGAAGCCAGGTGCCGCGAACCAGCCATAGTGGGTGCGCGACAAAGCTTCACCGCGTCGACTGTCATCTTCCTGGTGCACAATCACCGCATCGAGTTCGCCGCGATCGAAAGCTTCTTCCAGCATGGAGCTGGTATCGATCCGTATGTTGAGCGCGAGCGACGGATCGTGGGCATGAAGCTGGGCGATCAGCGTGGAAAGCTCAGGCCCCGCGACATGATCGACGAAGCCGAGCGCAAGCCGACATGGCGCCGCGGAAAATTCCGCGACGGCGCGTTCATGGGCGGCAAGGAATTCGCGGGCCACGGGCAGGAAGACAGCCCCCCTTTCCGACAGTGCCACGCGGCGCGGGGTTCGTTCGATCAAACGTGCGCCGAGCTTTTCCTCGAGCCGCCGCAACTTGACGCTGATCGTCGCCTGGGTGCTGCCAAGTGCTGCAGCCGCCCGGGTGAAGCTCTGCAGGTCGGCCACCATGACGAAAGTGCGCACGGCATCGACATCGAGACTGGCCATCTCCGTCATTCCATTTTGTTATCTCTGAAATAGAAATGCATAGTCTTTTTTCATAGTAAAGCCTCGTCTATGTCATCTCGACCGCAGTTTGAAGAGCCAGCCCGGTTCCAGAATGCTTCGACAGAAAGTGATCGACATGACGTTTCAAATCGACCGAAACACCGTTGCGCTTGCCGGGGCCTGCCTTGCCTCGCTGCTGTTCGGCCTCGAAATCTCCAGCGTCCCGGTGATCCTTCCGAAACTGGAAAGCGTGCTCGCCGCCGACTTCAAGGATCTGCAATGGATCATGAACGCCTACACCATTGCCTGCACCACGGTGCTGATGGCGACAGGAACGCTGGCCGACCGCTTCGGCCGCAAACGGGTGATGGTGATCGCCACCATCGCCTTCGGGCTGGCCTCACTGCTGTGCGGCCTCGCGCCGAGCGCTTCGCTCCTCATCATTGCACGCTTCCTGCAAGGCCTGGCGGGAGGGGCGATGTTCACTTGCAGCGTGGCCGTCTTGTCCCACCAGTTTCAGGACGGCAGCGAACGCGGCAAGGCTTTTGTGGCCTGGAGCGTCGTCTCGGGGATCGGGCTTGGCTTTGGTCCCGCCATCGGTGGATTGATCGTCGCGTTCTCGAGCTGGCAGTGGGTGTTCCTCATCCATGTGCCGCTTGCCATCCTTGCGCTGGTCTTCATCGGTGCCGGTGTCACCGAATCACGCGACCACAATGCCCAGAAGCTTGACCGTGCCGGTATCCTGACGCTCTCGTTCGCGGTGTTCGGCTTCTCCTATCTGATCACGCAAGGGGCCGATCTCGGCTCTGGTGCCCGCATCGGCGTGGCAAGTGCTGCCGTGCTGGCCTTCGCCGCGTTCCTCGTTGCCGAGAAGATCAGCCCCTATCCGATGTTCGATTTCTCGGTGTTCCGGATCCGTCAATTTTCGGGAGCGATCATGGGCGGCATCGGCATGAATTTCAGCTATTGGCCGTTCATCATGTATCTGCCGATCTATTTTTCGGGTGTGCTCGGCTACGACAGCACCACGACCGGCCTGCTGCTGCTCGTCTACACGCTTCCCTTGATGCTGATGTCCTCGACCGCCGAGCGCCTGCGCGCCCGCTATCAGGCGCGGGTGGCGATCCCGCTCGGGTTGCTGACATTGGGGGTCGGCTTTATCGCCATGAGGATAGGTTCGAGCCTTGAGGGAGCCAGCTGGCTGACCATGCTGCCCGGTACGCTGATCGCCGGTATCGGTATCGGCCTCACCAACTCACCGACCACCAACACCACGACGGGTTCGGTGTCGCCGGATCGCGCCGGCATGGCTTCGGGCATCGATATCAGCGCGCGGCTGATCACGCTCGCCATCAACATCGCGGTGCTGGGCCTGCTGTTGACGCAGGGAATTGCTTCCTATCTCAAAACCGCATTGGGCACGGCCCTTGACCCGGACGAATTGCGCGCGTTGGCGGAAAAGATCGCCACCGGAAATCTCGATGGCCTCTCCCAATATTCGCCCAGGCTGGCGACCCTCGACCCGTCCGGCGCGCTTGCGCATGCCGCCTTGGTCAACGGTTTTGGCTGGGTCATGCTCTATAGCGGGATCGGCGTTCTTGCCCTTGCCGTCATCAGCTTCGTCGTCTTCGGCCCCAGAAACGTCGCGCCGCAAGAGGCAAGGGACCGTCATCGTGCTCAGGGCGCAAGCGAAGCTCGATCGTAGCAAGTGCCCGGCGCCTCACCCTTGCCTGCGCGCCATGAAGGCAAGCCGCTCGAACAGATGGACATCCTGTTCGTTCTTCAGCAATGCGCCATGCAGCTTGGGCAACGCGTTCTTCGGGTCGGCGCGCAGATCCTCGGGCGCGATATCGTCGGCGACCAGCAGGCGGATCCAGTCGAGCGCCTCGGAGGTCGACGGTTTTTTCTTCAGCCCCGGCACTTCGCGGATCTCGTAGAACTGGGTGAGGGCTGCCCGAACCAGGTTCTGCTTGATGCCGGGATAGTGGACGTCGACGATTCTGTGCAGCGTGTCGACGTCGGGAAAGCGGATGTAATGGAAGAAGCAGCGGCGCAGGAACGCGTCCGGCAACTCCTTCTCGTCGTTGGAGGTGATGATGACGATCGGCCTGACGGCGGCGCGGATGGTTTCGCCGGTCTCGTAGACGAAGAACTCCATCCGATCGAGTTCCTGCAGGAGATCGTTTGGGAATTCGATGTCGGCCTTGTCGATCTCGTCGATCAAGAGCACGACCTTCTTGCCGGCGGCGAAAGCCTCCCAGAGTTTGCCGCGCTTGATGTAGTTCCTGATGTCGTTGAAGCGCTCGTCGCCCAACTGGCTGTCGCGCAGCCGCGAGACGGCATCATATTCGTACAGGCCCTGCTGCGCCCGCGTCGTCGACTTGACGTGCCATTCGATGAGGTCGAGGCCGAGTGCAGCCGCCACCTGGCGGGCCAGTTCCGTCTTGCCGGTGCCGGGCTCGCCCTTGACCAGCAAGGGCCGCTCCAGCGCGATCGCCGCATTGACGGCCACCATCAGATCCTTGTCGGCGACATAGGCCGCCGTGCCTTCGAAACGCATTCTTGCTCCTCGGTTGGTCATCGCGACCGTAAGGACGAGGCCGTGCCTGTGCAAGGGTGAGGTGTTGGCGGCGCGAGGGCCTGAACCAACACGGAAAGAGTGCCCGTCTCACTGGCGCTTAGCCGGCCGGCAGCCTATATTGGGCGGGACGGTCTGTGCTTCCCGGCAGGAGAACATTTTCCCCGGGGCCTTAACGATCCTTAGGGAGCTGTCCCTGGGAAGACCCGTGGGTTTTCTCACACGGCGCCCACCTACTTTGTAGGTTCCCGGGATCGCTCTCTCCACCGGTTGTGTGGATCGTCACTTATTGCCACGCGTCCCGCATTTCGGTGGATGATTGCGGTGGAAAACGTCGCTCCCAACACTCCATCCAGATCTGACCTTTTCTACCCTGACTGCATGACCTCTCTCAAAGACCTCAAAAAGCAGCTTCGCCGCGAGGCCCTCGGACGCCGCGATGCGCTCGACGAATTCTGGCGGGTGGAGGTCGCGCTTGAAATGGCAGAGACGGCACGCGATCACCTCCACATTGAGCCGGGCCAGATCGTTTCCGGCTTCTGGCCGATGCGCTCGGAAGTCGACGTCAGGCCGCTGATGTTTGCCTTGCGCGAAAGGGGCGCGCGGCTTTGCCTGCCGGCCATTCTCGACAAAACCACGATCGTCTTTCGCGAACTGGTGCGCGGCGCGCCGATGGTCGAGATGGGTTTCGGCACGGTCGGCCCGCATGAAGAAGCAGAAGTGCTCGACCCCTCGGTGATGCTGGTGCCGCTCGCCGCCTTCGATGCGCGCGGCCATCGCATCGGCTATGGTGCCGGCTATTACGACCGCGCCATCGCCAAGCTGATCGACAAGGGACAGCCGCCGCGGCTGGTCGGCATCGCCTTCGACTGCCAGGAGGTGGCAATGGTGCCGGATGAGGAACATGACGTCGTCATTCCGGAAATACTGACCGAGAGCGGGTTGCGCCGCTTCGCGTCAAAATTGTAGATAAAAGGACGCATGATCTTTCACAGACGTCATGCAGCTTTTGCTTCGCTGACCTTCGGTGCGGGATCATATGAGACTTCTCTTCCTCGGTGACATGGTTGGAAAGACGGGACGGACGGCGGTGTGGGAACAACTGCCCGGCTTGATCTCCGACTTCAAACTCGATTTCGTCATCGTCAACGGTGAGAACGCCGCCGGCGGCTTCGGCATCACCGAAGATATCTTTCGCGAGACGATCGCGGCCGGTGCGGATGTCGTCACAACCGGCAACCATGTCTGGGACCAGCGCGACGCACTCGCCTTCGCGCCGCGCGAAGAGCGCTTCCTGCGCCCCTCGAACTTTCCCAAGGGCACGCCCGGGCGCGGCTCCGGCGTCTACATCGCCAGGAGCGGCGCGCGCGTGCTGGTCGCCAACATCATGGGCCGGGTGTTCATGCATCCCGAACTCGACGATCCCTTCCAGGCCGGCGAACGCGAGCTTGCCGCCTGTCCGCTCGGCGAGCAGGCGGATGCCGTGATCATCGACTTCCACGCCGAGGCGACCTCGGAAAAGATGTGCTTCGCGCATTTCGTCGACGGCCGTGCCAGCCTCGTCGTCGGCACCCATACCCACCAGCCGACCGGCGATCACCAGATCCTCAATGGCGGCACCGGTTATATGTCCGACGCCGGCATGTGCGGCGACTATGATTCCTCGCTCGGCATGGACAAGGAGGAGCCGCTCAACCGGTTCCTGTCGAAAGTGCCGAAAGGCCGCTTCGAAGCGGCGACCGGACCGGCGACCTTGTGCGGCGTCGGCGTCGATATTTCCGACCGCACCGGGCTGACCGAGCGGATCGCGCCGTTTCGTCGCGGCCCGCGGCTGGAGGAAACCGCACCGTCCTTCTGGTCATGACATTGATATAGGCACGCTTAGTACCTAACTGCCGGCGACACTGCTCTAGATCGTTAAAAGAGGGGACGACCTCCATGCAGCTCATCGAATTCCTGGCGCCGCATTTTCAATTTGTGTCCGATCCAACCGCCTGGGTCGCGCTGCTGACGCTGATTGTGCTCGAGGTCGTGCTCGGCATCGACAATCTGATCTTCATCTCGATCCTGACCAACAAGCTGCCGGAAGCACAACGGGCCCGTGCCCGCCGGCTCGGCATCTCGGCGGCGCTGATCATGCGGCTGGTGCTGCTGGCCACCATTTCGATCATCGTCCAGCTGACCACGCCGGTATTCACGGCCTTCGGCCATGGTCTGT
>NZ_RZRR01000244.1:0-6571 GCF_003998555.1 Mesorhizobium sp. M7A.F.Ca.CA.002.09.1.1
TGCCCGGCGATGCGTTCCAGCGCCTCGATCTGCTCGCCGACGGTGACGGCGACGCCGGGCATGGTCAGATTGCGGCGTGGCCCGACAGCGCTGCCGTCGATCCCCGCCGCATGGATCAGGAAGTTGACCGCCGAGCGGGGGCTGGCATGCGTGTGCACGACCGAGCGCGGCACCGGCAGGATCGCCTCATGGCCGCTCAACGGCTCGCGGATGATGCCCGAGAAGAAGCCCCACGCCGCCTTGTTCGGCTTGCCCGGCCGCACGCAGATGGTCGGCAGCCGGATGCCGATACCGTCGAAGAACCCGCGCCTGGAATAGTCGGCCAGCAGCGCTTCGCTCATCTGCTTCTGGGTACCATAAGAGGTCAGCGGCGTCGGATGGAAGTCATCGGGAATGACGTCCGGGAACGGCGCGCCGAACACCGCGATCGACGAGGTGAAGACGACGCGCGGCGCAAAGCCCGCCACCCGGATGGCATCGAACAGGGCGCGCGTGCCATCGAGATTGACGCGGTAGCCGAGTTCGAAATTCGCCTCCGCCTCGCCGGATACGATGCCGGCGAGATGAAAGACGACGTCGGGGCGCGATGCGACCAGGCGCTCGGTGGCACCCGCTTCGGCGAGATCGCCGGTGTGCAGCGTGACGCTGACGCCATCCAGGCTCGGCGCCTGTGGCGGCACGATATCGTGGAGATCGAGCGCGGTGATCTTGCCCCCGCGCAGCGTCCCGTCCTTGGCCAGCCGGGCGATGAGCTTGCGGCCGACCATACCCGCGGCGCCAGTGATCAGAATGCGCATGTCGAAGATCCCTTGCCTATTTACCCTGGTTTTTGCGCTGGTTGCGGGCGCGCAGCCAGAACACCGAGAAGAACGCCAGCACGAAGACGATGCCAAAGGCGCCGGCCAGCACAGTGGAAAGGCTGCCGAGTGCCAGCATCACGGTCGGCAGATAGTAGGCGCCTATACCGAACAGCAGCATGATCCACGCGGCAGCGATGACCGCGTTCCTGGTGTCGCGGTCCATCATGCCGCGTCCGGAGGATGGGCGTTCGTCAAGCTGGTTTTCAAGGTTTTGCAACTCCTGAGGCAGGACGATCGACATCGATCGATCCGGTCCTAGTGATGGTGGTCGTGATATGCAGCCGCTTCATGCTCGTGCCCGTGGTCGTGCTCGTCGCCATCGTCGGCGCATTGCCCGAATTCCGGTTCCACGGTGGCATGGCTGATGCCGTGCTCGCTGGCAAGCCGCTTCTTGACGGCACTCACCGCCTGATGCGCATCGACGCCCTCGTCTAGACAGGCATGCAGCGTCGCCATATTGCTGGTCCCGTCGAGCGACCAGACATGCATGTGGTGCACTTCGCGTACACCGTGGATCGTCGTCTGGATATCCCTGGCGATCAGATCTCGGTCGAGGCTTGGCGGCACGCCCTCGAGCAGGACATGGGCGGCCTCCCGCATCAGCGACCACGCCGTGTAGAGGATCAGCAGTGAAACCAGGACCGACAGGATCGGGTCGATCGGCGTCCAGCCGGTCGCCAGGATGACCAGCGCCGCCGCGATGGCCGCCGCCGAGCCGAGCAGGTCGCCAAGCACATGCAGGATGGCGCCGCGCATGTTCAGGCTCTCGCGGTCGCCGCCATGCAGCACGAAGAACGAGCCGAGGTTCACCAGCAGGCCGAGGATCGCCACCACCAGCATCGGCCCGCCAAGCACCGGCGCCGGCGCCTGCAGGCGTCCCCAGGCTTCATAGACGATCCACAGCGCGATGACGAAGATGGCGATGCCGTTGGTATAGGCCACCAGCGTCTTGACCCGGCCGAAGCCATAGGTGAGGCGAACGGTCGCCGGCCGGCCGCCAAGATGAAACGCATACCAGGCAAGGCCGAGCGCGATCGAATCGGCGAGCATGTGGCCGGCATCGGCCAGCAGCGCCAGCGAGCCCGTGAGGATGCCGCCAAGCGCCTCGGCGACCATGAAGCCGCCGGTCAGGCAGGCTGCGATCAGAACGCGTTTCTTGTCGGTCGAGCCATGCACATGACCAGGGCCGTGACCGTGCCCGGTGTGATCGTGGGTATGTGCCAATAGTGAACTCCTAAGCGCCGAATTCCGCGCGAAAATCCTCGAGCCGTCGCTTCTGCCGGCCGTCGCCATCGAAATTGGCCGGATCGAGCCACGCCTCATAGGCACTGCGCAGCGCCGGCCATTCCTTGTCGATGATCGAATACCACGCAGTGTCGCGGTTTTCACCCTTGACGATGAGATGCTGGCGGAAAATGCCTTCGAACTTGAAGCCGAACCGCTCGGCCGCCCGCTTCGATGGCTCGTTGCGGTTGTTGCACTTCCATTCGTAGCGGCGATAGCCGAGCCCGTCGAAGATGTATTTCATGAACAGGAACTGCGCTTCGGTTGCTCCCGGCTTGCGCGAGATGAGCGGTCCCCAATAGATGTTGCCGATCTCGATGACGCCGTAGGCCGGATCGATGCGCATCAGCGTCTGGCGTCCGGCGACCTTGCCGCTGGCCTTGTCGATGACGGTGAAGAACAGCGGATCCTCGCTGGCCTCGACTTTGTCCAGCCATGGCTGGAAGGCGGCGCGGGTCTCCGGCGGATAATCGGGCAACCAGGCGAAGCGGTCGTCGATATCGGACACGGAGGACGCTTCATAGAGGCCGTCGCCGTGTTTTGCAGCGCTCAGCGGTTCAAGCCGGACGTATCGACCGTCGATGGTCTTGCGTTCAGGCCGCGGACGCGGTTGCCAATCCCTGAGATTTTCCGACACCGAATGCTCCAATCCGTTTGACTTTTGCGGGCTGAGGCTCACAAAAACGCGACCCAACAGCAAGAACCACACGGACGGGAAAAATGCTCCACACGATTTCGGCCTTCGACCGCCTTGGCGAGGAAAACGCCTTCGCCGTGCTTGCGAGGGCCACAGCACTTGCCCAACAAGGCCGCGACATCGTCAATCTCGGCATCGGCCAGCCCGACTTCAAGACGCCGCAGCACATCGTCGAGGCGGCGATCAAGGCGCTGCGCGACGGCCATCACGGCTACACGCCGGCCAATGGCCTGCTGGCGACGCGCGAGGCGGTGGTGCGCCGCACGCTGACCACCACCGGTGTCGAGATATCGCCCGAAACGGTGATGATCCTGCCCGGCGGCAAGCCGACCATGTTCGCCGCGATCCTGATGTTCGGCGAGCCCGGCGCCGAGATCCTGTACCCGGACCCCGGCTTTCCCATCTACCGCTCGATGATCGAGTTCACGGGTGCGGCACCCATTCCCGTGCCGATGCGCGAAGAAAACGGCTTTGCCTTCTCGGCCGAGGAGACGCTGGCGCTGATCACCTCGAAGACCAGGCTGCTGATCCTCAACTCGCCCGCCAATCCGACCGGCGGCGTCACGCCTCGCGCCGAGATCGAGAAACTGGTCAAGGGGCTGGAGGCGCATCCGCAGGTCGCCATCCTCTCCGACGAAATCTACGACGTCATGACCTATGATGGCGAGACGCATTGCTCGCTGCTCGGCTTTCCCGAAATCCGCGACCGGCTGATCGTGCTCAACGGCTGGTCGAAGACCTGGGCGATGACCGGCTGGCGCATGGGCTGGTCGATCTGGCCGAATGGCGACAAGGGCGCCCATCTCTACGACAAGGTGCGCAAGCTGGCGGTCAATTGCTGGTCCTGCGTCAACGCGCCGAGCCAGTTTGCCGGCATCGCCGCCATCGACGGCCCGCAGGACGACGTCGACGAGATGATGCGCGCCTTCGACCGCCGCCGGAAGATCGTCGTCGAGGGACTGAACGCCCTGCCCAACATATCCTGCATCACGCCCAAGGGCGCGTTCTACGCCTTCCCCAACGTCTCGAAGACCGGCTGGAAGGCCAAGAAGCTCGCCTCGGCACTGCTCGACGAGGCCGGCGTGGCGCTGATCGGCGGTCCCGATTTCGGCATTCTCGGCGAAGGCTATATCAGGCTCTCCTACGCCAATTCCGAGGAGAACATCTTGCGCGCGCTGGAGCGGATCGGAGCGTTCCTGGCGAAGTAGGCTTCAAAGCAGGCCGGTGGCCTCTTTCCGGGTGGTTGCGGCTGGCGACAATGATGGTGTCATGATCTGTCCGGACACGCACGGCCAAGGCTGGGCGGGCGTGTCGGGAACCGCTACGCTCCCTGGATCAGGATCGAAGCAGGTGACATAAAATGTTCTACGCAATCCTTGCCTATCACGTGGAAGATGCGATCAAGGCGCTGACGCCGCAGGAAGATGCAGCACTTATGGCCGACCTGCTGAAGATCAACACCCGGCTTCATGAGGAAGGCACGCTGGGGCCGTCCGCGCGTCTGGGCGCAACACAGGATGCCATCACCCTGCGCGGCCCGGGCGACGGTGTGATCATCGACGGTCCTTTCGCCGAAACCAAGGAACAGTTGCTCGGGCTCTATGTCGTCGACTGCGCCACGCGAGACGAGGCCATCGCGATCGCCCGCGACCTTCGCCGCGTCAATCCCACCGCCGTTTACGAGATCAGGCCCATTCTGCTGTTCAAGCCCGGCGTGCCGCTGGCCGGGAAATAAAACCATCCGGCTGGGTCCCCGCTGCTTCGCAGCGTCCCAGCGTTCGCCGGCCTTTCATCGTGCCACTGGCACGATGAATTCGCTTACGCGAACCGGGCTGCTCACCCACGCCCGACAAACGGCATCTTGGTCGCCATCACGGTCATGAACAGCACGTTGGCGTCGAGCGGCAGGCTGGCCATGTGGACGACGGCGTCGGCGACGCGCTGAACATCCATCACCGCTTCGGCTGCGATCGAGCCATTGGCCTGCGGCACACCGACCGTCATCGGCTGCGCCATGTCGGTCAGCGCATTGCCGATGTCGATCTGGCCGCAGGCGATGTCATAGGGCCGACCGTCGAGCGCCAGCGTCTTGGTCAGTCCGGTGATGGCATGCTTGGTCGCCGTGTAGGGCACCGAGCCCGGGCGCGGCGCATAGGCCGACACCGAACCGTTGTTGATGATGCGGCCACCCATCGGCTTCTGCTTGCGCATGGCGCCAAAGGCGGCACGGGCGCACAGGAACGAACCGGTGAGGTTGACGCCGACGATATCGTTCCACACTTCGACCGGTATCTCGTCGATCGGCGTCGATTTGTAGCCCATGCCGGCATTGTTGAAGAGCAGGTCGACACGGCCGAAGGCCGCCGCCACGGTCTCGAACAGATCGTCGACCTCGCCTGCCTTGCTGATATCGCAGGCAACCGCCAGGGCCTTGGCGTCGGTGGACCCGGCCTCAGCCACGGCTGCATCCAGCACGGATTTGCGGCGTCCGCAGAATACCGTGTTCCAGCCGGCCCTGAGCAGCGCCGTGGCGACGCTCTTGCCGATGCCCGTGCCGGCCCCGGTGACGATGGCGGTTCTTTGCTCGGTCATGGCTATTGTCCTCCGGCAGCGCTGCGCTTGCTCGACTGATTTTGGGGGGTTGGCTCGAAAAGGAAGGCATCGCAAATGACGGCGGCGATGGCAAGCGTGTCCATCCGGCCGGACCGACAAAAAGGGCGGCCATTGGCGACCGCCCCTGATCTGAACCGGGCTTGGGAGGAGGAAAAGCCGATCCGACTGTGTTGAATGATGCGCTTGCTGGGTTAATGAGCGGTTAACCCGGAAAGTGCCCCCTGTGCCGTTTTGGCCTACCAGCGCGGATTGGGTGACGTCCCGGCCTTGGCCGGCACCTTGGCCGCCGAAACCGTCGCCTCGACATGGTCGACCAGCGCGTCCGGCAGGCCGAGCCGGCCGGCAAGCAGGTCGAGATAACCGCGCTCGGCGCGTGTGTCGGGATCGATGGTCAGGCGCGACGCCGTGTAGAGTTCGAGCTTCTGCGCATCGGTCTTGGCGCCGGCCACCAGCGTGTCGAGGTCGAGCGGGCTTGCCAGCTCCGCCATCAGGAACTTTTCGGCGTCGGAGCCTATGCCGGCCAGGCTGAGCTTGCCGGCGATCTTCTGGCGCTCTTCATCGTCGATATGGCCATCGGCCTTCGCCGCCGAAATCATCGCCCGCACCAGGGTCAGCGTGAATTCGTCCTCGCCTTGCGGCGCCTGCGACGGGTGGAAGGGGGTATCCTTGGGCGGCGGCAGCAATTCCGGTTCACCGGCCGCCGGTGCTTCCGCGGGCGCGTTGCCGGCCTTGTAATTCTGGTAGGCCTTGTAGGCGAGGCCGCCGATCGCGGCCAGTCCGCCAAGCTTCACCGCGGCGCCCGTCACGTTGCGGCCAGTACCGGTTCCGAGCAGCACCGCGGCCAGCGCACCGGCGGCCAGCGGATTGTCCTTGGCCATCTGCACGGCCTGCCCCGCCTTGTCGCGAACGGTGCCGCTGGTGCCGGGGATTTGCGAGCCGAGCAGATCGTCGAGAAGCTTCTTGGGATCGAACATTCAGTGCCTCCAGGATTTGCCCGGCCAACGGGCGGGTTTCGAACGTCGAAGACGTAGGTCCCGAAACTTGACATTGCAATGACAGGCAGCCGCTTTGCAGCAGCACGATGCTGGATCAGGAGCCGATATGCGGCCCCCTGCCC
>NZ_RZRR01000245.1:0-6545 GCF_003998555.1 Mesorhizobium sp. M7A.F.Ca.CA.002.09.1.1
GCGATACGCTGCATGCTTTCTTGTTCCTGAACCGGCAGCACGGTAGCAATTGGCAAAACCGCCGCACAACCCGATTGCCGCCGCAGAGATGACACTCCTGACATTCCGCTTCGCGCCCAGCCCCAATGGCGACCTGCATCTCGGCCACGCCTATTCGGCGCTGCTCAACCAGAAGCTGGCGGCACGGGCGGACGGCCGCCTGCTGCTGCGCATCGAGGATATCGACACGACGCGCTGCACGCCGCAATTCGAGGCCGGCGTGCTTGCCGACCTGAAATGGCTGGGGCTTGGCTGGGAAGAGCCGGTGCGCCGCCAATCCGAGCATTTCGCCGAATACCAGGCGGTGCTCGAGCGGCTGGTCCGGGAGGAACTCGTCTATCCCGCCTTCATGAGCCGTGGCGAGATCCGCGCCTTCATCACCGACAGTGAAAAGCGTGGGCGCGACTGGCCGCGCGATCCCGATGGCGTGCCGCTCTACCCCGCCGCTGACAAGGCGCTGCCAGTCAAGGAACGCCAGCGGCGGATCGCCGGGAATGCGCCCTTCGCCTGGCGGCTGGATGTCGATGCCGCCTTGGCGCGTGTCGGCAAGGACCTGTCTTGGACCGAATTCGCCGACGAGACGCTTTCCGCGACACGCTCGATCGAAGCCCGTCCGCAGGACTGGGGCGACGTGATCGTGGCGCGCCGCGATATCCCGACCAGCTACCACCTCGCCGTCGTCATGGACGATGCCCTGCAAGGTGTCAGCCACGTCGTGCGCGGACAAGATCTGTTTTCCGCCACCGGCGTGCAGCGCCTGCTGCAGCAACTCCTGGGACTGCCGCAACCCGCCTATTTCCATCATCGCCTCATCCTCGGGCCCGACGGGCGAAAACTGTCGAAGAGCCTGGGCGATACCGGCCTTGCCGCCTTGCGCCATGCCGGCGCATCGCCTGACGACATCAGGCGAATGGTCGGGCTTTGAGCCCGGTGAGACCAAGAAGCCACCCCAGATGGGCCGGCGTTGAATTCCGGTGATCTATGGATCAACCGTTTCGCTTTGCGCGCCGGGGTGAACGGGATTAGAGCATCGCCACGGCAATTCTCTCCAGTGCGGCGGACTCCGGAACATGCACAGCATCAAGCGGTTCATTCCCGCCACCTTCGTCGTTCTGTGGGCGACCGGCTTCATTGGCGCGCGCTACGCCATGCCATGGGCGGAGCCGTTCACCTTCCTCGCCGCGCGGTTCGTCATCGCCGCCATCCTGCTGGCCGTCCTGATGCTTGTATTGGGTTCGAAAAAAGCCACCCGCGAGGAGGCGCTGCATGCCACCGGCGCGGGCATCCTGATGCATGGCGTCTATCTCGGCGCTGTGTTCTGGGCCATCCACAGGGGCATGCCGGCCGGCTTTTCGGCCCTCATCGTCGGCCTGCAGCCGCTGATCACGGCGGTGCTGGCCGGCAAATTCCTCGGCGAGGCGATCCTGCCGCGTCACTGGCTTGGCCTTGGCATCGGCCTCATCGGTATCGTCATCGTGCTGTGGCCGAAGCTCGGCGCGCTCGGCGGCGGCGTGACCGCGGCGACATTGACAGCCTCGCTGGTTTCGGTGCTCGGCATGAGCGCCGGCACCATCTGGCAGAAGCGCTTTGCCTCCGGCGGCGACCTCGTCGCGGCGACCATGTGGCAATATGTCGGCGGTGGCTCGCTGATGCTCGTCGCCTCCCTCGCCTTCGAAACCCACACGGTCGTCATCAATGGCGAACTCATCTTCGCCATGGCCTGGCTGGTGCTGGTGCTGTCGCTCGGCGCCATCTTCCTGCTGATGGTGATGATCCGCGACGGCGAGATGTCGAAGGTCGCCTCGCTGTTCTACCTGGTGCCGGCGGTGACGGCGATCATCGCCTGGGCCCTGTTCGACGAGCAGCTCAACGCACTTCAGATTGCCGGCATGGCGATCACGACATTCGGCGTCGGCCTGGCAACGGCGCGGCAGGCCAAGGGAAGAACTGTGGAATTGAGGAATTGAGGAATTGAGGAATTGAGGAATTGAGGAAGAAGCACAGACAGCGCCGGATATGGCCCGCTTTTTCTCCAATTCTTCAGTTCTTCAATTCCTCAATTCGCCCTGTCATCCCACCCGCGCACGCGCCTCCAGATAGCGGCTGATCGCGGCATTGAGCTCGCCGCCGAGGATGAAGATCGCCGACACCATGTAGAGGAAGACCACGGCGATCATGATCGAGGCCAGGCCGGCATAGGTCGTCACATAGGACGAGAAGTGGTCGAGATAGGTGGCGAAGATGGTCGAACCGATAAGCCATGCCGCCAGCGTGAAGACGATGCCCGGCACCAGCGACACGAAGCGGCGCTTGCCCGCCGGCAGCCAGAAATGGACGGCAAACAATCCGCCGACAATGACCGCCGAAGCGATGACGTAACGCCATAGCGTAATGGTGCCCATATAGGGCTTGATCCAGTCGATATGGGCTTCGGCGAGCCGCGCCAGCAGCGGCGCGAACACCAGGAGCACGCTGATCGCCAGGAAACCGGCCGTGGCGATGAGCACGAAGATGATGCTCTGCACCCGGCGGTAGATGATGCCGCGCGTTTCCGAGACGCGGTAGGCGCGGTTGAGCGACGTGCGCAGCGCCTCGATGCCGTTCGAGGCAAAATAGGCCGCAAGCACCACACCATAGGTCAAAAGGTCGGTGCGCCTGACGGTCAGCACATTGAGCACTTCGCGCGCGATCGGCTTGGCGATCTGTTCGGGCCAGGTGTCGAAGACCAGATGCACGGCCGTGTCGGAGAACGCCTGCGCGCCGAGGAAGCTCGCCAGCGTCGTCGCGAAGATCAGGAACGGGAACAGCGCCATCAGCGAGGTGATCGCCAGATGGCTGGCCATCGCCCAGCCGTCATCGGTGTTGAAATGGCCAAGTGCGTCGTAGAGGACCCGCTTGAGGGCTACGATCTTCCGCAACAAGAACCGCGCCCTCCAATTGTCTCCACGCCGGGAATATGGGAAGGGATTGCGGCAAATGGCAACCCTTGGCGAAACCACGAACAGTCCGGCGCAGAAGTTGCGCTCGATTATCATCACCGGTGCGTCTTCGGGAATAGGCGCGTACTGCGCCCGCGCGTTGAAGGCGGAGGGCTGGCGGGTGTTCGCAACGGCGCGCAAGCCGCAGGACATCGCCGCGCTCGAGGCCGACGGCATCGAGGGCTTCTATCTCGATTATTGCGAGCCGGACTCCATCGCCGCGCTGGTGACGGCGGTGCTCGACCGCACCGGCGGCCGGCTCGACGCCCTGTTCAACAACGGCGCCTATGCGCAGCCGGGCGCCGTCGAGGATCTGCCCGTTGCCGCGCTCAAGCAGCAGTTCGAGGCGAATTTCTTCGGCTGGCATGATTTGACCCGCCGGCTGGTGCCGGTGATGCGCCGCCAGGGTCAGGGCCGCATCGTCCACTGCTCGTCGATCCTTGGCCTCGTGCCGGTGCGCTTTCGCGGCGCCTATTCGGCGTCGAAGCACGCACTGGAGGCCTTGATGCTCTGCCAGCGCCAGGAACTGGCCGGCAGCGGCGTCCACGTTTCGCTGATCGAGCCGGGGCCGGTGAAGTCGAAGATCGCCAGCAATGGCCTCATTTGGTTTCTCAGCAACATCGACCACGAGAATTCCGTGCACCGCGTGGACTATGCGGCGCAACTCGAGCGACTGCGGGCCGGCGGCAGCCAATCGGCCTTGAAGCCAGGGCCGGAAGTGGTTCATGCGGCGCTGCGCCATGCACTTCTGTCGCGGCGCCCACGCCCGCACTATGTGGTAACAGTGCCCGCCAGGATCGGCGCGGTGCTCAGACGCATCCTGCCGGCATCGATGCTTTACCGCCTGATGGCCAAACGCGCCTGAACGCCAACCAACTGGAACGAAGCAATGGCAACCGTCTTCAACATTCTCGCCATTCTGGTCATGGTCGCCGTTGCGGTCGTGCTTGTTCGCGGCCTCATCAACATGATGCGCGGCGGCTCCGGCGTCACCTCGAACAAGCTGATGCAGGCGCGAGTCATGCTGCAGGCCGTGGCGCTGGTGCTGATCCTGCTGGCGGTGTATTTCACCCGCAAGTGAGGATGCCGGCGGCCGGGGAGGCGAAATGGTCAAGCTCAACAAGATCTACACCCGCACCGGCGATGATGGCACCACGGGTCTCGGCACCGGCGAGAGGCGGCTGAAATCCGATCTGCGGGTAGAGGCCTACGGCACGGTCGACGAGGCCAATGCCTGCATCGGCATCGCCAGGGTCCACACGGCCGCGGCCCATCCCGCGATCGACGCCATGCTTTCCCGCATCCAGAACGATCTGTTCGATCTCGGCGCCGATCTCGCCGTACCCGACGACGGCAAGCCGCTCGGCTATGAGCCGCTTCGCATCGTCGCCGTGCAGACCGACCGGGTCGAAAAGGACATCGACCTTCTCAACAAGGAGCTTCAGCCGCTCAAATCCTTCGTGCTCAATGGCGGCACAGCGGCGGCGGCGGCACTTCACCTTGCCCGCACCGTGGCAAGGCGAGCCGAAAGGCTGATGGTCGCACTGGCCCAGGACCCGAACGAGCACGTCAACCGCGACGGTCTGAAATACATCAACCGCGTCTCGGATTTCCTGTTTGTCGCCGCCCGGGCGGTCAATGACAACGGAAACGCCGACGTGCTATGGGTTCCCGGCAAGAACCGCTGATTGTCGAAAGCGGAAGAGGGCCTGGGGCATGTTCATCCCGCTTTACGACACCAACAGGCTGCGCCACATCCGCCTGCAATATGTGACCATCGGGCTGATCGTGGCCAACGCCCTGGTCTACCTCGCCACCGCGCTCGGCGGCGAGAGTTTCTCCAATGCCGCCGTGCTTGGTCTCGGCTTCATCCCGTCGGTCGTCCATGACACCGCCGAGCTCGATCCCCGTTTTATCGTCATCCCCGAAAGCCTGAGCTACCTCACCTATTCCTTCCTGCATGCCGACATCTTCCACCTCGGCGGCAACATGCTGTTCCTGTGGGTGTTCGGCGACAATGTCGAGGACGCGCTCGGTCACATCCGCTACCTCATCTTCTACCTGTTGTGCGCGATCGCCGGCGCCGCCTTCCAGGGCCTCGTCGCCTGGGACTCGCAGGTGCCGCTGATCGGTGCCTCGGGCGCCATCGCCGGCGTGGTCGTCGCCTATCTGATCCTTTATCCCAGGGTGAAGGTCTGGGTGTTGGCCTTCGCCCGCATCCCGCTGCGCATTCCGGCCTTCATCCCGCTCATCCTGTGGGTCCTCTTCCAGGTGGTGATGTTTGCCGCCGGCGGCGAGGATCAGATCTCCTGGGCCTGCCATATCGGCGGCATCATCGCCGGCGCCGTTCTGGTGCTTGTCTTGCGTAGCCGCGGCGTGCCGCTGTTTGCCGGCGCCGACGAAGACGTCGCGCCCGCCGCGCCCGACCAGCCGCCGGTTGCCACGGAACCGCTGATCCCCGATCAACCCGCCGCGACACCGCGCTGGGGACGCGGAAACGCTTCCAGTTCGGACTGAACCGATTTGAGCCACTTGCAGCGTATTGACGTGCAGGGTTGCCGCAACTACGGAAACGTCTCCGCCGCAACCTAAGGCGGGCAAAGACCAGAATTTCCATCCGGCCAGAATTTCCACCTGGAATGTCGGCTTTCGACAACTCAGAACGGGTGCAGGCTGTTATAGCGCGCCCAATTAGCGTGAAGAGGTGACAGGCAAATGAAGATCCTTGTGCCCGTGAAGCGGGTTGTGGATGCGAACGTCAAGGTTCGCGTGAAGGCTGATGGTTCGGCGGTGGAGCTCGCCAACGTCAAGATGGCGATGAACCCGTTCGACGAGATCGCGGTTGAAGAAGCGATCCGGCTGAAGGAAGCTGGCAAGGCGGAAGAAATCATCGTCGTCTCGATCGGCCCGCAGCAGGCGCAGGAAACCCTGCGCACGGCGCTCGCCATGGGCGCCGACCGCGCCATCCTGGTCAAGACCGACGAACAGACCGAGCCGCTCGGCGTCGCCAAGGTGCTGAAGGGCGTCGTCGACGCCGAGCAGCCCGGCCTCGTCATCCTCGGCAAGCAGGCGATCGACGACGATTCCAACCAGACCGGCCAGATGCTGGCGGCACTGTTGGGCTGGGCGCAGGGCACCTTCGCCTCCAAGATCGTGCTCGACGGCGACAAGGCCAAGGTGACGCGGGAAGTCGATGGCGGCCTGCAGACGGTGGAACTGAAGATGCCGGTGATCGTCACCGCCGACCTTCGCCTCAACCAGCCGCGCTATGCCTCGCTGCCCAACATCATGAAGGCCAAGAAGAAACAGCTCGACGAGAAGAGCCCGGCCGACTACGGCGCCGACGTCAAGCCGCGGCTGAAGGTCATCAAGACCGAAGAGCCGAGCGGCCGCAAGGCAGGCGTCAAGGTCAAGAGCGTCGCTGAGCTGGTCGACAAGCTGAAGAACGAAGCCGGCGTGCTGTAAGGAAATCCGATGAGGCCGGCCTGCAAACGGCTGGCTTCTCCGCTTCCGGTGCTCACGTACAGA
>NZ_RZRR01000246.1:0-6533 GCF_003998555.1 Mesorhizobium sp. M7A.F.Ca.CA.002.09.1.1
AAGACGGGATCGCCCGGGACGAAGCCGGTCCCGCACCACTGAGTTTCGGCGGCCACGGACCTTTGGTCCGGGATCATGTCTAGTGCATGTCGCCCAAAAGTGACCTCGGTTTTGGAGAACGACATGCATGAAAACAAAGACCTAAAGCGGGTCGTCTGAATCCGTTCAGACGCGACACGCTCTAGAAGTCCTGCAACTCACAGGAACTCTGTTCGAAGAAGCGCGACACGATCGGCTTCCAGCTGCTGTCGGGGACGAAGGCACGGATGACGAAGATGCCTTCCTCGATCGGCGCTTCGACGAAGATCGCCCCCTGAAGATCCTCTGGAAGGTCCTTGCGCACGTCGATCATCTGCGCCGGCGTCAGCACCACGGCATCCAGAACGCCGCCGGTCGCTGTGTGGTCGTTGAAGGAATAGATGTTGTGGCCGCTGCGGTCATAGACCGACACCGACCAGAACGGGACATGTCCAGGTGCCTTGACGCGGACCAAACCTTCGCCCAGGTCGAACCGGCACGCCGTTGCATAAAACAGCGGGTCGACGGATTTCACCACGGGCGCCCCACCGGCCTCGGCATCGAGCCGCGTCATCTTGTAGAGATCCGAAGCCATGGACAGCCGCGACCAGGCGTCGCGTTCGGAAAATTCAGGCACCAGAAGCAGCACGGCGATGTGCACAATGCCGGCGCCGAGCAGGCCGAGCAGGACGGCATGCAAAAGTCTGCGCATCGCCGCATAAAAACTACGCATCGCAGCCGACCTTGACGATCCGCGGCAGCGAGACGTCCGACAGGCCCGTGCTGCTGGCGATTGGCGTGTCGTAGAAGGTCAGCACGAAATACATCCTGCCGAAGCCGTCTGTCAGCAGCCAATTGCCGGGCATCGGGTGATGGCCGGCGGAAATGATCACCGAATTGTCGGGCTGGCGCACCACCCCGTAGGATTGCAGCGCCGCCAGCCGGGATTTGCCGGTCTCGACCACGCTGAGCGACTGGTCGGCGGCGTAGAGCGTCCAGAACCGCGCCGTCGGAAATCCGCCCTCGATGGTGTAGGTGCATTCGCGCTTGAGCTCGGCGCCGCCCGTGTCTCGCTCGGCGACGAAGGACAGCCCCTCGGCACGGCCGAGTGCAAGCACGCCCTCGCGCGCCACGCGAGCCTTGGAATAAGGATCGGCGGACGGCGTGCCGATATCGGGAAAGGCTGTCCATTGACCGATCCGGATGGCGCCGACGCCATCCTGGACTTTCAGCGCATACCAGACGCTGCCGCCACCGCCGATGATGGCTATGGCAAGCGAAAGCAACGTCAGGAAGGCAGTTTTGAGCATGAAGGGCCGGGGACACCGAAGAGTTGCCGCTCGGGGATATCGCGGCGCAGGGCCTTGTGGCAAGCGGGCCGATGTAGAATTGCAGCCGCCTCTTCCTTCTCCACCTGCGGGAGACGGTGGCCGAGCGAAGCTCGGTCGGATGAGGGGTGTTCCAGCTTCGCAAGGACGGTGATCCGGCCAGCACCCCTCAACCGTCTCGGCGCTGCGCGCCGATCCACCTTCTCCCACAGGTGGAGAAGGAAGAGGCGCGCCATCACAGCGCCGACAGCGTCTCCGGCGGTTGAGGCGTATTGAGGACGGGCGCCGACTGGAACAGGCTGGTCATGTCCCGCAGCGTCTGCGTCGTGCGGCTGGACAGCACCGGCGGCCGTTCGGCGGCTGCATCGGCCACCGCCTGCGCGTCGCTCTTCTTCTGTGCTTCCTCGGCTTTGGCAGCGATCTCCTCGTCGACGAAGGGCTTGTCGATGCCCGGGATCGGCTTGAGGTCGATGTTCTGGTGCGCATAGACCATCAGGCGCTGCCATACCATCGCAGGCAGCGAGCCGCCGGTCATGTTCTTGGTCGGCGTGAAATCGTCATTGCCCATCCATACCGCCGCCGTGTAGTTGCCGGTGAAGCCGACAAACCAGGCGTCGCGGTAGGATTGCGTCGTGCCCGTCTTGCCGGCGACGACGATGTTGGGAAGTTGGGCCCGCCGCGCCGTGCCCATCACCGGTACTGCCGCCAGCATGGTGTTCATCGATTTCAGCGCCTGCTCCGACAACACCCGGTGTGGCGGCGGCGCATCCTTGGCGAAATCATAAACCACCTCGCCGGTGCGGGTGACGAGTTGGCTGATGCCGTGCCGGAAGCCGACGAAACCGTTGTCGGCGAACACGCTGTAGCCCGTCGCCTGGTCCATCACCGTCATGCCCGAGGTGCCCAGCACCATCGTCTTGTGCGCTTCGAGCGGCGATTCCACGCCCATCGCCTCGGCCATGGCCTTGATCGGCCCGATGCCAAGGTGATCCTTGGCCAGCCGAACCGGCACGGTGTTGATCGATTTGGCCATAGCCATGATCAGAGTTACATTGCCCGCCGATCCGCCGCTGTAATTGTGCGGCGACCAGGACCCCCAGCTGATCGGGCCGCCGGAGATGATGGAGTTGGGCGTGAAGCCGTGTTCCATCGCCGTTGCATAGACATAGGGTTTGAATGACGAGCCGGTCTGGCGCAGCGCCTTGGTGGCGCGGTTGAACTGGCTGGCGCCATAGTCGCGGCCGCCGACGATGGCGCGCACGGCGCCGTTGGTCTCGATGACGACGACGGCACCTTCGGTGACGTTGTACTCCTTGCCGAACTGGCGCAGGTGGAACTCCACCGATTCTTCCGCTGCCTTCTGGATGTTCGCGTCGAAGGTGGTGTGGGCAACAAGCGAGTGCTGGCCCGGTTTGGCGATCTTCTTGACCTCGTCGAATGCCCAGTCGAGGTAATAGTCCGGACTTTTCTGCTCGCCGCGGTCGACGACATCGGCCGGATGCAGCCTTGCCTGCAGAACCTGCCCCTCGGTCATGAAGCCGGAATCGACAAGGTTGGACAGCACCACATTGGCGCGTGCGCGCGCTGCCGGCAGGTTGATGTGCGGCGCATATTTGGTCGGCGCCTTGAACAGCCCGGCCAGCATCGCCGCCTCGGCGAGGTTCAGATCCTTGACGCTCTTGCCGAAATAGAAATCGGCGGCCGCCTCGATGCCGAACGTACCGCCCCCCATGTAGGCTCGATCGAGATAGAGCTGCAGGATTTCCTTCTTCGACAGATTGGCCTCGAGCCACAGCGACAGGAAGGCTTCCTTGATCTTGCGCTCTAGCGTGCGCTCATTGGTGAGGAACAGGTTCTTGGCCAGCTGCTGGGTTATGCTCGAGCCGCCCTGAACGACGGAATTGGCCCGCACATTCTCGAAGATGGCGCGGGAAAGGCCGAGCACATCGATGCCGTAGTGATCGAAGAAGCGGCGATCCTCGGTAGCAAGCACCGCCTTGATGACGTGATCGGGCATCTCGTCGACCGGCACGGAATCGCGCTGGATGATGCCGCGCTGGCCGATCTCGTTGCCATAGCGGTCGAGGAAGGTGACGGCGAAGTCGCCCTGGGCGCGCCAGTCGCCGGCCGTATCCTGGAAAGCCGGAATGGCCAGCGCCAGCATCACCACGATGCCGCCGGCGCCGAGCGTAAAACCTTCGCTCAACACTTCGATGATGCCACGGCGCCAGCCGTTGACGCGGAAGCGCCGCGAGAAGATCGTCGCCGATTCCCAGAACTCGCGCGCCTTGAAGCCGATCTCGTAGAGCGAGGAATCGATCCACGCGTCGAGCGCCAGCAGCCGGGCGGCGATCGGACCTCTTCTCTTGCGCGGTTCGGGACTGGCCATTCGGAATCCGGCTAGCAATTGCACGACCTGAGTACCGCAAACCGGCAATTTCAGGGCGATGCATTCCGCAAGACTATTCCTCCATTTTTCCAGCACTCACAAGGGCAGCGAAGACACAGTATCGGGTTTGTTGCTGAGGGGCGAGCCGGCTCAGGCCGGTTCGCGCTTCAGCGCCTGCGCCATGCAGTGGATGCCGCCGCCGGTCTTCGAAATCTCGCTCATGTCGACGGCCGCGACCTCGAAACCGCGGGCCTTGAGCTGGCCGATCAGCGACTGGCTGGAGGTCGGCGCGATCACCCGGTCCTTGCCCAGCGACATGAAGTTGCAGCCGAGCGCCATCGTGTCCTGGAACGGCACGTCGATGATCTCGTGGCCTTTGCCCTTCAGCCAGTCGACAATGCCGGGCTCGGTGCAGGCAAGGCAGACGGCGGTCAGTTTTTCGGCGATCGGCACCACCATCAGGTCGATATGGACGTAATATTCGTCGATGAAGGCGATGCGGGTTTCCCAGCCTTCCTTGTCGAACCAGGCCTGCACCTGGCGCGCACCTTCCTCCTGCGTGCGCGCGCCGCCGCAGCCTATCAGCACGACGCCATCCTCGATGACGTTGAAGTCGCCGCCCTCGAACGTACCAGCCGTGACCATGTCGTAGATCGGGATGCCGAGTTTTTCATAGGTGCGGATCGCGGCATAGTTCTCGCCGCGCCGCCACCAGTTGGCCATGGCGGTGATGAAGGCGCCGTAGGGCGTCATGACGCTGGAATCGCGGGAATAGACCTGCATCGGCAGCTCGGGCGTCGGCTCGTGCCAGTGGATGTTGACGCCGAAATGCTCGTAGGCGGCGACCAGGTCCTTGTGCTGTGCTTGTGCGATCTGCACGTTGCAGGGCGCCTCGCGCAGGTGCTTGCGCGACAGCGAGCTGGTCGACAGATGACGCAGGAAATTGGGCGAGCCGAGCAGGACGTCGGTCAGCACGTCGGTCTCGTTGGCAAAACCCCAGGCGGTCAGCGGCTTGGTGCCGCCGGCGGGGTTGCGGCGCTGCAGCGAAAACGGCTCGGCGACAATGCGGTCATGAACGGTCATGGGATGCTCCTCGTGAGGTGACTTGGGGGTGTCTGATTGCTCGGTATCCACCAGTCGCGTCCACGCGGGGTGGTGACATATTCTGGCCAGCGAAACCCGATCGGCGGCTCGTAGTCGCAAAGCGGTGCGATCCAGTTCGAACCGCCGATGCCGCCGCCGGTGCGGGTAACGAACTCGTCCATCGCCGCCTCGCGGGCAGTCTGGTCTTCCAGCAGGCGAAGGGCGGCAAGCGCAATCGTGCGGGAGGCGCAGGCCACCATCGGGTCGATCGTGGCCGAAATACCGCCCAGCGCATTCATCACCCAGGCTGGATAGGGATAGCCGGTCTCCGAACGCAGCGCCGGGCGGGCGACATAGAAGCGCGCCGTCGGCGTATGCCAGCTCATGTCGGTGTAATCGTCGGAGGTCGAATTGACCTGCGAGGGCGGCAGGTCGCGGCGCAGGATCGCTTCCGCCGCCTGCGGCTCGATCAGGCGCTCCAGCTCTTCGATGAACGGCTCGTCGCTCGCCATGCGCCCGGCATTGACCTGCATTTCGCGCGCGACTGCCTTGGCGTCTTCGTCCCAGCGCGGCGGCCCGACCGCCGACAGCGCTTCATAGGCGATCTCGGCCATGGCATGATTGGCAAGTCCCGGTCGTGACTTCGACACCCAATGCCGCTCGGTGCGGCAATCACTCATCGCTGCCGCCGCCTCGGCATTGCGGTCGAGCACCGCGGTGACCTGCTCGGCCATGGCAAGCGTCGGCACGCGGATCATGTACTGAATCTCGGCCAGCCCCGCCGGCAAATTGTCGGCGGTCGCTTGCCCCGCCGTCAGGATCGCCTCGCTGATCGACCAGCCGCCCTGGTGAGGCAGCATGGAATCGCGCAGAGCCTTGGAGGCCATGTACATCATCATCAATGCGTCGTTGGCGCCGGGCGCGCGCGCCGCCGAATGTGCTTGCGGAATGGGTGCAGCACCCGCAGCCAGCGCCCAGCGCTCCGGTTGGTCGCAGATGAAGCGATAGATCATCGCGTAGGCCGCGCCGCAATGCGTGTCCCAGCGCGCCGTGTTGCAGAGCGGCAGCATGTAGAACGGATGAAAGGAGATCATGCCGGCAAGGCCGTCATAATAGCCCTTGGCGGCATGGATCGGCTTTGACCCACGCACCTTTTCCGCCGGCTCGCCGGTGAAGCGCAGCGTGCCTGATATGCCGTGGCGCTGCATCGCGGCCTTGGTCGCCAGCAGCCCGCCGAGGCTCGAAATACCCAGCCCGGAATGCGGGTCGGTGTGGCCGCCGGCCTGGTTGCCAAGTCCCCGGCGCGGACGCTCGACCGTAGCGGCATCCTGGCAATTGCCCGGCACCGCGTCGTATTCGGCGTACATGCCGATGGTCGGGCCGGGGCCGTTGGTCCAATGTGCGCAGAAGGCGGTCGGCATGCCGCCGGAGCCTTCTTCGACAGAAAAGCCTTCGAGTTTCAGTCGCTCGACATACCAGGCGGCGGATTGATATTCCCGCCACGCGGTCTCGCCGTAATCGAAGATGATGCGTGTCCACGCGGACAACAACGGCTGGATGCCGTCGAGACAGGCAAGGGCGGTTGCTTGCGCCGAGGTGGCCACCGGTTTCTCCATGGCATGAGAAGAAAGCAGTGAAGCGGTTCGCTAAAAAGTGATATGTTTTCCCGGTTCGTGCAAATTCGGTTCACCTGAGGTTCCTTGCGTATACCATCC
>NZ_RZRR01000247.1:0-6522 GCF_003998555.1 Mesorhizobium sp. M7A.F.Ca.CA.002.09.1.1
CCGAGGAAGCCGCCCAACCCAGAAAGGGCGGCGTGCTGCGTGTTGCCATGCAGGTGATGGAGCTGGAAGACCCGCGCAAGTTCAAGGTTTCGCAGATGGGCAACATCGCCATGCAGTTTCTCGAACCGCTGGTGCGCTGGAAGCCGGATTTCACCTTCGAGCCGGTGCTGCTGCAGAGCTGGGAGATCAATGCGGACGCCACGGAATATGTGCTCAAGGTGCGCCCAGGGGTGAAGTGGTCGAACGGCGACGATTTCACCGCCACGGATGTCGCCTTCAACATCACGCGCTGGTGTGAGAAGGATGCCGCCGGCAACTCGATGGCGGGGCGCATGACCGCCCTGATCGATCCCGACACCAAGGTGGCGCGCACTGGTGCCATCGAGGTTCGCGACGACCACACCCTGGTCCTGAAACTGTCGCAGCCCGACATCACCATTATCCCTGCGATGACCGACTACCCGGCATTGATCGTCCACCGCACGTTCAATCCGAAGGCAGCGCCACTGTCGGCCAACCCCGTTTCCACGGGTCCATTCGAGCTTAAAAAACTCGATGTCGGCGTTGCTGCCTCGGTGCGCAAGCGGCCGGACGGGTCGTGGTGGGGCGGCGAGGTGTTCCTCGACGGCATCGACTGGACCGACTACGGCACCGACTCGGCCGCCACCGTCTCCGCTTTCGAATCCGGTGAGATCGACCTGAACGGCCAGACGCAGTCCTATGACGTCGCCATGCTCGACAGGCTGGGCCTGAAGAAAAGCGAGATCGTCACTGCCGCCACCCTGGTCTCGCGCTGCAACGTCAACGCCAAACCCTATGACGACAAGCGCGTGCGCAACGCCATACAGCTTGCGGTCGACAACGAAGCGGTGCTGCAACTGGGCGCCGACGGCATGGGCATCGTCGCGCAGAACGATCATGTCGGACCGATGCATCCCGAACACGCCGACCTGCCGCCGATCAAACGTGATCCGGCCCGGGCCAGGGCATTGCTCGAGGAAGCCGGCCAGCTCGATTTCGAGTTCGATCTGATCTCGGTCGAAGCCGACTACCGCAAGGAAAGCTCCGATGCCGTCGCCCAGCAGATGCGCGACGCCGGCTTCAAGGTGAAACGCACCGTCATCCCGGAATCGGCGTTCTGGAACCACTGGACGAAGTATCCCTTCGCGACGACCAATTGGAACGCCCGACCGCTCGGCATCCAGACCTATGCGCTTGCCTATCAGACCGGTTCGGCATGGAACGAGACGGGGTTCGCCGATCCAGACTTCGATGCCAAGGTCCACAAGGCCAATTCCATCGCCGATCCGGAGCAGCGCCGTGTGGTAATGAAGGAACTCCAGGTCATGCTGCAGGATTCCGGCATCATCGTTCAGCCTTACTGGCGAAAGCTGTTCTGCCATATGAAACCTTCCTTGATGGGCTACCAGATGCACCAGGCCTATGAGCAGGATTTCACACGGGCCTGGCTCGCCGCCTGATCGCGGACGACCCCTCCGACAGGGCGGCGCATTTTCCGGCGCCGCCCTCAGAGCAGTTCACCGTTTCACGGAAACGGCGAGCTGCTCTAACTCTTTGTTTTGAGGCAATTTTGGCCGGAAAACCGCTTCACACTTTTCCTAGAATTGCTCTGGCCTGCTCACCGGGGACGTTGCGCCGAAGCGTCGGCCTCAAGGGCGTTCGAGGGGCAGTGCGGGCTTTGTATCGGGCATGATGCGCAGATGCGCCCACACATGCCCTGCCTTGTCAGGTCGGCCGGGATTGCAGGCCGCCACACCGGACCGGCTGGCACATCAAGTGTGTGAAACATTCTGGTTTCTGCCTCTGTCATCATCTAGCTCCGGTTCATGGCTGGAGCTTACTTTTGACTGGGGGAAGCGAAACCCGCTTTCCCGGGCAACGACCTTCCCGAGAACCGGGAGAATTCGTGCTCTTGGTGCCGAGAGGGACCCGAAGCAGCAAGACGACCGCATGAGCGGTCTGCCGCACCGGGTGCTATTGCCGGATCTCGACAGGTCTCTGCCGCTCAGTTGAAGTGAATTCGCCTGCCTATTGTGCGGAACTCTAGCCTGTCTTGGACGTTAGACCCGCCGTCTGAAAGATATTTCCTACCGACGCGATAGGCAGTATTACGAAGCGGGTGGGACGCCCCGAGCCACACGGCCTGTCGGATATGAAGCAATTTTGCGGTTGAGATCGCGGAACATGCAGCGTTATTTCCATCCGATCTGGAGATCTTAAATTGCCAGCTCGAATATGCTGCGTCTTTGGCAGCTGGCAATTGCTCAGCCTGGTTGCCTCACTTCGCCAATCAACAATGGATGGAAGCTCCCCGGCGGATCAGGAGCATGAGGACTATCTCCTGCTTTATGAAACGGCCGGCGTTTCCGAGCATTTCAAGACCGGTCTTGCTGAACTTGCGTCTAAAGTATGGACCTGGAGACGGATCATATGGGCGTACGACCTTCTGACGTCCGAGCGTAAATATGGGCAACTGCAAATTTTCCGGATCCATCGTCTGATCCGAGACACAATTGGTCTCGACGCGAGTTCCGTAGCTGAAATCTGGGCCTGCTTCGTTAACCGGCCGTCGGAAAAAATACTGCTGGATTCATACCCTGAAGCCAAGATCGTTTTGTATGAGGATGGCTTGACGTCATACCTTCCATTCGAGATGGCAACCATGTCACGGCCGCCGGGCACAAGGTTTCGACGACGCATCACCGCGGTCTTGATTGCAGGACTCTCTACAATTTCACCGGCGTTCCGATTGAGGAAAGCGGCCGACAGGATAGAAAGACACCATCTGAGACGGGTGACGAAGTTTTATTCTTTGCTTCACGAAATCCCCATTCACGATGCACTGGAGAACGTACCAAGATTTCAGGTCGGCGCTTCGCTGATGCGCGACGTAATAGGTGAAGCCTGCAGGGATGCGCTTTCCGGCGGCGATGAACATTGCCGTGCGTCAGCCAACCCACGGATCCTGCTGCTCGGCCAGGCATTGTCGCGAAACCGCATAATGTCGTACGCGCAAGAGGCGGCGATCTATAGACGAATTGCGGAGCAGATCGTCGAGAGGGGATACGACGTCGTCTGGAAGGAACATCCCAGAATAAGCAAGCCCTTCTTCCCCGAATTGCTGGATGCAGTTGGCAATGTGACGGCCGACGCCAACACCAGGATCATGGAAGCTAACCTGCCACACATATATCCGATAGAGCTTGTCGTATCCCGAATGAACATCGTTGGCTGCGTCTCCGGCACGTCAGCTGCCCTTCTTTACCTGAAGTGGCTTTACGGCATCAAAACATACACATTTGCGGAAACCCTGGTCCCCCTCATGACTGGCGCGGATATTCTAATGAGCGAAATGGTAAAAGCCCATGCGGAGCCCTTTTCAACGCTCCAATCTTTGAACGAGACGCAGAAAGGGATCCGTTGAAAGGCGGTAACCCGAACAGGTTGAACACGATCCTCGCTGTCCAAATTCGGACAAACTCGATCTGGGACACCATCGATGTCAAAGCCGCTTTCAGTCCTTCAACGAGCCACCAAGGCCGACGTTCGATCGGAGCCGTTTCCACACATCATCCTGCCTGACGCCCTTCCCCTCGATCTCTACCAGGAATTGGCCGGCACGTTTCCCGCTCCGGAAACGCTCGAAATCGATACACGCCGCAACAACACCAGGTGGGATTATGAGGCCCACCGCGTTCGGTCGAACGAAGCCGTGCCGCAAATATGGCGCGATTTTATCGCCTACCATGTATCGCAAGCATTTTTCGGCGAGGTCGCCGACCTGTTCTATGACGATATTCACAAGCTTTACCCTGATTATTACCCCAATTATGAACGCCTCAAGAATATGAAAGCGGGCATCAGGTTTAGTGACACCTATGCAACACGCGACATACTGATGGATGCGATGCTCAGCGGGAACACGCCGGTGACCAATGCCGGCTCGGTGCGGACAAGCCACATCGACAATGGCGACAAGCTATTTTCTGGCCTGTTTTATATGAGGCCGGAAGATTATGATGCCGTTGGCGGGGACCTGACAATTAGTCGTTTCCAGTCCAAATACGCCACGCTGAAAGCCAAAGCGACACTCTTCAATGATGCCTATGTCGACGACACCCATTTGGAATGCGTCGAAACAGTTCAATACGACAAGAACATTCTTGTATTGTTCATCAACTCGATTGAATCGGTCCACGGCGTCACAGTCCGCCAACCCACCAACAAATCCCGGCTTTTCGTCAATCTGGTTGGAGAAGTCGAAAAGCCATTCTACATCAAAGGAAAAAAGATACGGCCGCGCTACGTCCCGGCGCATCAAAATCAGGATGAGGCGGAACAGACCTGGCTGAAAAAGCTCAAGCAAAAATTGCGGCTTTAGAAGAACAACGCCGTCGATCCGAGTTTCAGCCTGAACTGCCAATACCGAGCCGGATTCGACTTTCCCGGCGGCTAGGCAAAGATTGGAACAGAATGAGATTTTATCCAGCCGTCGAACGGATCGCCTTTTTCGCCACGCTTGCCGCTGTTCTTGCCCTTGCACTGCTGCCTATACCCCGACTTGAAGAGTACGGGATCGATATCGGTTTCCGTTCCGACAAGCTGAACCACGCCAGCGCCTTTGCCGTCATGACTTTCCTTGGAGGGCTCGGCTGGCCCGATCGAAAAGCAAGACTAATCGTCTTCCTGGCCATGATTGGAGCGGCGATCGAGGTCCTGCAGGGCACGGCGCTGATACGGCGCGATCTGGATGTGTTCGACTGGTTTGCCGATTGCGCCGGCATCGCATGTGGCCTCGTGGCCGTGATCTGTGTGAACTGGATCTTGCGGCGCAGAGGTTGAGCCCGCTCTCAAGCCTTATCTGCACGGCGCCGATAGCCACAGGAGTTCGCCCTCGGCTCCATTGACTCAGCGAAATCGGATTGCAACGATCCGATCCGAGAGTGAGCGATTTTTCTAACTTGGCCGGACAGATATTTTGGGCGCGGCACCCAGGAAGTGCGCCATCAGTATTGAGGGACGATGACGATCAAGATCAGGCTTCCGGGCGGTGTATTGAAGGTCAAGCAACGTTATGAGTTGCGGCGGCGAGAGTACAAGGGCGAAGTCCCGGTCTGGCAGTTTGGCAAATATTTCGTCATCTGGTGGCCCAGTACAATTCCTGATCGCCCCTCCAGGAGCTCGAATACTGATGAGGAACTTGAAATGAATCTTCCATCGTCTGGAGAAAGCACGTAAGCTCTATGCATCATGGCTTTGCGAATCAGATTGCCGGGGGGCACACTGAAGGTGAAGACCTACCGGGAACTGCGTGATCGCGAGCGGGATCACAGGGTGCCTGTGCTGAAACTGGGCTCGCTCTATTTCGTCTGGTCCCCGGCCAAACATCATTCGCACAGGCACAGTCCGCGGCCCTGACATTTTTTGCCGAGCGAGAACCGCTTGCACCCTTTTCCTGAAATTGCTCCGGTGCGGCCCATTCCAGCCAGCGCTGACCTGGGTCAGCTTGCCTCGCGCATGGCCTCGGCCGCCTGCAGGTCGACCGACACCAATTGGCTGACGCCCTGTTCGGCCATGGTGACGCCGAACAGCCGGTTCATGCGCGCCATGGTGATGGGATTGTGGGTGATGATGACGAAGCGCGTCTCGGTGGTGGCGGCCATTTCGTCCATCAGGTTGCAGAAGCGCTCGACATTGTGGTCGTCGAGCGGGGCGTCGACTTCGTCGAGCACGCAGATCGGCGCCGGATTGGTCAGGAACACCGCGAAGATCAGCGACATCGCCGTCAACGCCTGCTCGCCGCCCGACAGCAGCGTCATGGTCTGCGGCTTCTTGCCGGGCGGGCGGGCCAGGATTTCGAGGCCGGCCTCGAGCGGATCGTCGGATTCGATCAGCTGCAATTCCGCCGTGCCGCCGCCGAACAGATGCGAGAACAGCCGCTGGAAATGGCCGTTGACGACATCGAAGGCGGCAAGCAGCCGCTCGCGGCCTTCGCGGTTGAGGCTCTGGATCGCCTGCCTGAGCTTGCGGATCGCCTCGATGATGTCCTCGCGCTCCGACACGATCGCCTCCAGCCGGTCGGAAAGCTCCTTCTGCTCTTCCTCTGCGCGCAGATTGACGGCGCCCAGCCGTTCGCGCTCGATCTTCAGCCGGTCCAGCTGACGCTCGATCTCGGGCATCTCAGGCATCGGGCTGTCAGCCTCCAGACCGGTATGGCGAATAACCACATGCGGCGGTGTGTTCAGCGTTTCCTGGATGCGCGCCTCGACCTCCAGCCGGCGTTCGTCGGCCGCGGTCAGCCGCTCTTCGGCGCGAACGCGGCTCTCGCGCGCCTCAGCCAGGAACTGGATGGCGCCGGTGGCGGCCTTGTCCAGTTCGGATTGCCGGTTCTCCGCTTCCTGCAGACGGTCGGCCGCCGCCTTGCGCAAGGTTTCGGCCTCGGTGAGCTGCGACAGCAGGGCGCGCCGCTTGGCGTCGATTTCATCGGGCGCATCCGCCAGC
>NZ_RZRR01000248.1:0-6508 GCF_003998555.1 Mesorhizobium sp. M7A.F.Ca.CA.002.09.1.1
ACCTTACCCTCCAGGCCGTGGCGGATGGCGTTGAAGTCAGCAAGGGTTTTCTCAGCGAAGTCGAACGCGACAAGGCCTCGCCCTCGGTGGCAACGCTCGTTCGCCTGTGCGACATTCTTGGAATTACGATCGGCAGCCTGTTCCAGCATGACAACACGGCTGTCGTCCGCGTTGACGCGCGCACTCCGGCGGTGCTCGGCGGCACCGACCTTTTAGACTTCCTGCTCAGCCCGAAATCCGCGGTTCGGACGCAGGCGATCCTGTCGATCATGGCGCCGGGCGGCACCGGCGGCGACAAGCTCTACAGCTGGCGTTCGGAAGAGGAATTCGTGTTCGTCGTCGAGGGCAGCGTGACCGTGTTGCTCGAAGGCGAGGAGTTCGTCCTGCTCGAAGGCGACGCCATGACTTTCGACCCAAGACGCCTCCACACCTTCCGCAACAGTTCCGCCACCAAGCAGGCGCAAGCGCTTTTCATCCTGTCGCCGCCGTCCGTCTAGAGGCGCAGTCATCTTAAGCCAGCGTAGTCCGATGACGTCGGCTTTCGGGAAACGGCGAAGCTGGTCTTAACGACCGACTTGAGGCGCAAAGCTGCCGGCTTCACCCCTCGGGAGTTTCGCGCTCGCCTGCCGGGCCTCGCCTTCGATCTCGATCTTGCTCCGCGCTTGAAGATCGAAGCGCACCGTTACGGTGCGCATGCGCGCATGCAGGACTCCGTCCAGCGTACCGCGCATTTCATGCAGATAAGTCAGCGACGATTTCCCAAGCTTTTCTATAACGCTGCGAACGGTGACCAGAGTTCCCACCGCGGTTTCATGCACGTAGTCGATCTCCATCCTCACATCCGCCCAGCCGAGGGTCGGCGTCAAACGAGGATCGGCAATCCTGCCCAGCAACTGGAAACTGGCGTCATCGAACATCGCCACATAATGACGAACGTTGAGATGGCCCATCGCGTCGCACATCCAAGGATGCACGACGCCGACATAGGTTTCGATGCCGGGGGGCGTCAAAACCCGACCTCATGTGCGCCCTTGAGATCCAGCAGTTGACGGGCTTCGTCGGGCGTCGCGATTTCGAGCGACAACTCGTTGAGAATGCGCTTTATCTTGGCCACCTGTTCGGCATTGCTCTTGGCGAGCGTGCCCTTGCCGACATAGAGGCTGTCTTCCAAACCGACCCGTACATTGCCGCCCATGATCGCGCCCATCGTGCAGAGATTTATCTGGTGCTTGCCCGCGGCAAGGATCGACCAGAGATAGTCGTCTCCGAACAGCCGATCAGCCGTCCTGCGCATGTGCATCATGTCTTCTGGGTCGGCGCCGATACCGCCCAGCAGCCCGAAGATCGTCTGGACGAAAAGCGGCGGCTTCAGCAGCTTGCGGTCGAGAAAGTGCGCAAGCGTGTAGAGGTGACTGACATCGTAGCACTCGAACTCGAACTTCGTGCCATAAGCCTGGCCGACCTCGACGATGATCCGCTCGATCTGCTCGAACGTGTTGGAGACGATGCCCTTCTTTGTGTCTTCCAGATAGCCCTTCTCCCAGTCGTACTTCCAGTCGGTGTATTTCGGCGCGATGTGGTGCAAGGCGAAATTCATAGATCCCATATTGAGCGAGCAGAGTTCCGGCTTCGAAGCGTGCGCCGCTTCAAGGCGCTCTTCGAGGGTCATCTTCAGCCCGCCGCCGGTGGAAATGTTCATCACGGCGTCGGTCTGCTGCTTGATGCGCGGCAGGAAATCCATAAACAGCCTGGGATCAGGGGTAGGCTTGCCGGTCTCCGGATCGCGGGCATGCAGATGGATCACCGACGCCCCGGCTTCGGCTGCTCCGACAGCGGCGTCGACGATCTCGGACGGCGTTATCGGCAGATACGGGCTCATCGTCGGCGTGTGGATCGAGCCGGTGACCGCACAGGTGATGACGACTTTCGGCGATTTCTTCATGGTTGAACTCTCCCTTGTCTGCCTTTTGTTGTTATCTATCGAGAGCGAGGCAATCCTCACGACCACAGCCCAATCGAACCGCCTCGCCCGCATTGAGTTCGGACCGAGACGACGATGCGGCAAGCTTGACAATGAATTTCAGGCCGCCCGCCGTGACAGCGACGAGCCGGATGTGATCGCCGACATAGACGGACTGAACGACGGTTGCCGCGATCACGTTGAGGGCGGTGGAGCCTTCGTGCAATAAGGACATGCGCTCGGGCCTGATCGACAGCGTCACCCTGGCGCCCGTAGGGGGCGTCGCGCCAGGGGAAATGGCGTTCAACACCAGATCGCCATCGTCGAGATGGACGGCCACGCCACCATTTTCACCGCCGGCAAGCACGGTGCCGGACATGCGGTTGTTCTCGCCGATGAAGCTCGCCACAAAGCTGCCCGTCGGACGCTCATACAGTTCGCGTGGTGTCGAAAGCTGCTCGATGCGGCCGGCGCTGAACACCGCGATCCGGTCGGACATGGTCAGCGCCTCGGTCTGGTCGTGGGTCACATAAACGAACGTGACGCCAAGCCGGGCATGGATTTCCTTGATTTCGAACTGCATCTGCTCGCGCAGTTGCTTGTCTAGGGCGCCGAGCGGTTCGTCCATCAGGACAAGATTTGGTTCGAAGATCAGGGCGCGGGCAACCGCGACGCGTTGTTGCTGCCCACCCGAAAGCTGCGCCGGACGCCGGTTGCCGAATTCGGGCAACTGGACCATGTCGAGAACGTTCCTGACACGTTGCGTCACCTCCTCGCGGCCAAGTTTGCGGACCTCGAGTGGGAAAGCCAGATTTTCGGCGACCGTCATGTGCGGGAAAAGCGCGTAGTTCTGGAACACCATGCCGATGCCGCGACGATTGGCGGGAACGTTGTCGATGCGCTGACCGTCAATGAGGATTTCGCCCTCGGTCGTATCCTCGAATCCGGCAAGCATCATCAACGCCGTCGTCTTGCCGGATCCCGAAGGCCCCAGCAGCGTCAGGAATTCGCCGCGCATGATTTCCAGGTCGAGCTGACGCACCGCCTGGACGGTCTGCCCGTAGCGCTTGCTGACGCCACGAAACTCGACATGAACCGGGCCATGCGGGGATCCGCCCATCACCGCGCCTGCGCCTTCGGATCACGGCGTACCGAAGCCGGGCGTTTGCGCGCAGGTTGAGCCTCAGCCGCCGCCGCGGCGCGAAGAATGATGTCGGCGGCCTCGCGCAGATCGGCAACCAGCGCCTTGCGCGCAGCCGCGCCATCGGCGCGACGCAGCGCCGCGAGCATTTCGTCGTGATGGTCCAGGCCCAGGCCGTAGGTCACGTCGGAGCGGACGATGTTCAGAAACGGTCCTGCCTGCAGCCACAATTTCTCGATGATCTGCTGGATGAGAGGTGAACGCGCGGCATGGTACATCGTGAAATGGAAGCGCCTGTTCAGGCCGAGATAATTAGCCATGACATTGCTCTCGACGCATTCGCGCATCAGCCCGTTCAGCTTCGCCAATTCATCGAGTTCTTCGGGCGTGATGGTCGTCGCGGCCCACTCGGCCGCCGTCCCTTCGACGCTGCAGCGCACACGCACCAGATCCGAAATACGCGCCACCGTGGCCTCAGGGACAATGACGCCCCGATTTGGGTGGTCGAACATCGCCTCGTCGCTGACGAGTTGCCGCAAGGCCTCGCGCACCGGCATGGCGCTGGTCCGGTACTGTTCGGCAAGCTGTCGTACGACCAGTCTCTGGCCGGGCAGGAAGTCACCGTTCATCAGTGCCTCCTTCAAGCCCGTATGTACACGAACATGAGCTGTCTTTTGCGCGGCCGAGCCGGCAGTGGCATCCTTGCGATCGAGCATCAGTTTGTCCGGCGCGGCAGTATTTTGAGGTTGCTCGACAGGAAATCGTCGAATGCGGCGGCGAAGCCGTCGAGTTCTGCGTCGCCAAATGGCAGTGACAACGCCAGCATGCCGCGCGGCGTCACGTAGTACCCTCGCAACAGCATCTCGATATGCCAAAGCGCAATCGCCGATGGATCGGCATCGTCGAGCCGCGCCGGCGTGTCCACCGGCCCCCTGACGAAATGCAGGTTCATCAACGACCCGCGCCCTATGACGATGCCCTCGACGCCATACCGCTCAAGGGAGACGTTCATCGCTTCACGCAAGCGATCGCCGCGCGAATTGATGGCGCGGCTCGCCTCTTGCGTCAGCACCTGCGTCAGACCGGTCAAACCAGCAGCCATGCTGAGAATATTGTTGTTGAACGTCCCGCCATGCGAAAACGCACCAGGCAAAGCAGGATCGAAGCGGTCGACGAGATCCGCGCGTCCACCGAATGCGCCAAAACTCGCACCGCCGCCGATGTACTTTCCGAGCGTCACGAAATCGGGAAAGATTTCATGTGCGCCATGGAGCGCGCGGTAGTCGAGGCGCGAGGTCATCACCTCGTCGAAGATCAGCAGCGCGCCGGTCTCCTTCGTCGCGGCGCGCAGCGCTTCCAGGAACTCACGCGTCGCCGGGATGCAGCCGCCGCCGCCCATCATCGGTTCGACGATCACCGCGGCAAGTTCGTCGCCCTGTTCCTTGATGAGCGCCACGGCGCCTGCACTATCGTTGTAGTCGGCGAAGACAAAGGGGAAAGGCAAATTGAGCGGTGAGCCGCCATGCGCGAAGGTGAGTACGCCGCCATGATAGCCCTCGCGGAAGGCGAGGATCTTCGAGCGCTGCGTGATGGCGCGAGCCGCCGAAATCGCCATGATGTTCGCCTCGGTGCCCGAGTTGCAGAAGCGCACGCGCTCGATGGCCGGAAAACGGTCGACCACCGCGGCAGCCAGGCGCGCCTCATAGCGGTTGGGTGCGCCCAACATGATGCCACCCTGTATGACGTCCACAAGGGCCGCCGAAATCGCCTTGTCGGAGTGGCCGTAAAAACCGGCACTGTATTCCGAGACCAGGTCGACATAGGTATGGCCGTCCAGATCGGTCACCCTGCAGCCTTCACCGGAAACAAACGATACGGGGAATGGCCGATACCATAGAACAGCCCTCGTATTGCCGCCCGGCAACGATGCCGCGGCCTCGTTCTGACGCGCCCGGCTGTTCGGGTTTGCGTCAGCGAAACGCTGTCGCGCCTCGTCCAGAACAGCAGCGAGACTGACATTGGCGCGCACGTCTCTAGTGCCTTGCAGCATTCGATCAAATCCCTTTGGCTTTTTCACTTTTTTACACCGTACCGTAAATTCCTGTTGCTAATCAATCAATTTTGCGTTTGAAATTTGATCAAATCTACAACGATAAGAAAGGGGAACTGCAATGAGGACTTATCTGCAAGCCGTATCTGCCGCCGCGATCTGCCTCGCGACCTCGGCTTTGGTCGCGTCCGCGGCCGACCCCGTCACGGTAGTCGGCTGGGGTGGTACATGGGACAAGGCCTACAAGGATGGGGTCTGGGACAAGTACACCGAAAAGACGGGCGTCCCGATCGTCATGGAAGAGTGGGGCGGCGAGGTCGCCAAGGTGCGTGCCCAGGTGCAGGCGGGCAACATCACCTATGACGTCGTCTCGGTCGAAGCGCCCGCCATGGAAGTCGGCTGCGCCGAAGGCCTGTTCATTCCGCTGACGCCAGAAATCACAGGCGACGCGGCCAATTATTTGCCGGGCACCCTGCACGAATGCGGCGTCGCGTCCGATACCTGGGCCACGGTCCTCGCCTACAACACAAATGTCTACAAGGGCGACGCCGCGCCGAAGAGCTGGGCGGATTTCTGGAACGTCGAGAAATTTCCGGGAAAGCGTGGCCTCTACCAGCAGGCGCAGTTCACGCTGGAAAACGCGCTGATGGCCGACGGCGTTAAGCGCGAGGACATGTACAAGGTGCTGGCCACGCCGGAAGGTATCGACCGGGCTTTCGCCATGCTCGACAAGATCAAGCCGAACGTCGTCTGGTGGTCCACCACGACGCAGGGCATCCAGAACCTCGACAGCGGGGAAGTGACGCTCAGCGACGCGTTCAATGCACGCATCACCAACGAAGCCATTAACGAGAAAAAGCCCTACGCCATCGCATGGGACGCAGGCTTCTTCTACGGCACCGACTACTGGGCCGTGGTGAAGGGCGCACCGCACCAGCAGGGCGGGCTGGATCTCCTCAAGTGGTTCTCCATCCCTGAAAATCAGGCCGGCTTCTCGAAACTCTATGCCTATGGCACCGGCCGCAAGGAAGCCGCCGACCTCATTCCCGCGGATTGGAAGGCCAACCTGCCGACGTCGCCGGAGCACCTCCAGTACGGCGCCGCCTATAACAACGACTTCTGGACCGAGCACAAGGAAGCGCTGGAAGAACGCTTCAAGGCTTGGCTCGCGAAGTAACCCAGGCATGTTGGTCGGGACAAAGCCGGCTATAAAGCGGCGCCAACGGGGCGGCATGCTCGCCCTGTTGACGGCCCCGCTTATCCTGTTCGTCGTCATTCTGTTTCTGTGGCCGGTGGCGCGCTTCCTCGCTCTGGCCGTCGACAACTCGGATTTTTCGAACAACCTGCCGCACACAAT
>NZ_RZRR01000249.1:0-6503 GCF_003998555.1 Mesorhizobium sp. M7A.F.Ca.CA.002.09.1.1
GTAGAAGCCATGCAAGACGCCTCATTTGAGGTCACCTGTCGTATCTAGCTGCTTGCCGGACCACTATGTAAAGCGAGCGCTATTGGCTGCCTCTGCGATGCGGGAATTGGCAGCGGACGTCTCTCGATCAAACAGGCATCTTGCTTGTAGAATTCTTTTAATCGTGAAGCGGCGCGAGTGCGCTATCCGTTGAGGTGAGCAAGGCCGGCGCCCTGGGTGAGCGCTGGTGTCGGGTGGTGGAAAGTACAGGGGGAGCTGTGTGGCCCCTCTTTCTCGGCCTCGACGATGTGCGAAGGAGCCTGCGCGGCGAACGGGCCAACGCCCCAGGCTCAGAACCTGGGCGAACCTAACTCCCGCCAAAGGACAGCCCAGAGCTGGATACACGAAAGAGATACTGAACCCGCGAATCAGATTCTGATCAATCGTCGTGTCTGAGCTCCACTCGGCTCTTACGGAGATAATCGCGCGGCCCGGCAACGGCCGCGCGTGCCGCGGGCGTGAGCTTTGCGCTTCGTCAGAAGTGCCTCGAGCGTGACGACGATAATTGACCAGCCATATGGAACGCATTCGCCCAGTTATCCAAAGCGTGGATACCTTTCATCTAAACAAAGGATTTTACCGTTTTTGCTGCAGGTCCCATAGAAGCGCTTCAAGTTGGAAAGATAGGTAGTTCCGATGGTTGCGTTGGATCTGAGGAGCATCATCTGGTGTGCGGGGCGTACAAAGTCAGTCGCATCTGCATTGCGGCTTGGTCTTTCGGCGGTCCCCACAAGTTACGCCCCGTTGGCGCGACGCCAATTATTTAATCAATGCTTGGACATTTATCTCAACCAGACAGCTACAAGGTGAGGTCTTCCATGCGTCCGAATGTCGAGTGGAAGTTGTGCTGGGAAAATGAGCTGCAACTGGCCGACCATGTCGAACTCTCCGACTTTTTTCGAAAGACCTATGGACGGACTGGCGCCTTCAACGCGGAGCCATTCGAAGGCGGCCGCAGTTGGGCCGGCGCGAGGCCGGAATTCCGCGCAATCGGCTACGACGCGCATGGGGTAGCGGCTCACATCGGCATGCTGCGGCGCTTCATCAAAGTTGGCGAGGTCGACTTGATCGTCGCTGAATTGGGCCTGTACGCGGTTCGTCCGGATCTTGAAGGGCTCGGAATCGGTTTTTCGATGCGCGTGGCGTACCCAGTGCTCCATCAGTTGGGTGTTCCATTCGCTTTCGGCACGGTTCGGCACGCGCTGCGAAACCATGTCGAAAGATTCTGCAGAGCCGGCCTCGCGAACATTGTGTCGGGCGTTCGCGTACGGTCGACCCGTCCAGATGTGCATCCCGACCTGCCGCCCACGCGCCTGGAAGACGTACTCGTGTTGGTTTCGCCGATCGGACGCTCGATGGACGAGTGGCCGTCTGGTACCCTGATCGACCGGAACGGTCCGGAACTATGAAGCCTCTGGACTACATATGCGAAGGGCAGAGTGACAATGCCGATCGCATTGCAGAGCGCAGCGTCTATCTGACGTTTGACGACGGTCCCAATTCATTTTTCACACCGCAGATACTCAATGTGCTGGCGCAACATCAGGTGCCGGCGACCTTCTTCGTTGTTGGGGCCTACGCGGCCGACGAGCCGGAACTCGTTCGCCGAATTATTACAGACGGCCACGGTATAGCCAACCACACGATGACTCATCCGGACCTAGCTAAATGCGGGTCCGTCGAAGTCGACTGCCAGATAGTTGAGGCAAACAGAGTCATAGGGATGGCTTGCCCGCAGGCCATGGTTCGGTACTTTCGTGCACCCTATGGCATCTGGACCGAAGAAGTAATCGCTGCATTAGCGGGTGAGGCATTGGCGCCCGTCCATTGGTCCATTGATCCACGCGACTGGTCTCGCCCCGGCGTTGACGCCATCGTCGACAGAGTGCTCGCCGATATCCGGCCGGGCGCAATCGTGCTGTTGCACGACGGGTGCGCTCCCGACGAATTGCAACCAGGCAATCAAGCCAGTCTGCGCGACCAGACGGTGACAGCGTTGTCACGCCTAATTCCAGAATTGCACGGCCGCGGATTTGTAATCCGATCACTTCCTCAACATCCCTGAACAAACAGAGATCCTATGGACCTTCTCACCACAGCCAGTACTGTTGCCGTTTCGTCTTATGCGGTGCTCTCGACTGTTTACAGAGGCATGCAAGCGGTCTACTCCCAACCGGAAAATGTTACGCCGCCGTCGGAAAGCTTGTTCGGATCCGACCGTTGGCCGAGCGTGGATGTCATTATCCCCTGCTACAATGAGGACCCGCGCACACTCGCGGCGTGTTTAGCTTCCATTGCAAATCAAGATTACTCCGGAACATTTCAGGTCTATCTGGTTGACGACGGTTCTGGAAATCGTAATGCCGTCATCCCGGTACATCACGCCTACGAGGGCGACCCGAGATTCAATTTCATTCTGCTCCGCGAAAATGTTGGCAAACGCAAGGCGCAGATCGCCGCCATCCGCCGCTCATCTGGAGATTTCGTGCTCAGCGTCGACTCTGACACGACACTTGCGTCCGACGTCATCACGAAGCTTGCAGTAAAAATGCGGGATTCCATGGTCGGAGCGGCCATGGGCCAGCTGACGGCATACAACCGCAGCGACACTTGGTTGACCCGATTGATCGATATGGAATACTGGCTGGCTTGCAATGAGGAGCGCGCGGCGCAAGGTCGCTTTGGTGCGGTCATGTGCTGCTGCGGCCCATGTGCAATGTACCGCCGGTCTTGTCTCCTTTCTCTGCTGGATCAATACGAGACGCAGCTGTTCAGGGGGAAACCAAGCGACTTCGGTGAAGACCGTCATCTTACGATCCTCATGCTGAAAGCAGGCTTTCGAACCGAGTACGTTCCAGGTGCCGTCGCGGCGACAGTCGTTCCGGACAAGATGGGACCTTATTTGCGCCAACAACTCCGCTGGGCACGAAGCACTTTCCGGGACACGATGCTTGCGCGAGGTCTACTGCGTGGCCTGGATCGCTATCTAACTTTGGATGTGATGGGAGAGAATCTCGGCCCATTGTTGCTCGGCATCGCGGTAGTAACGGCGCTCGGTGAGTTACTATTTTCACATACAGTAAATTGGTGGACGGTGCTGGCTATTGTCACGATGACCATAATCAGATCTACGGTGTTATCTTTCCGCACTCGGCAGCTTCGATTCATCGGCTATTCAATGCACGCGTTAATCAGGATATTCCTGTTGATCCCCTTGAAGGCTTACGCCCTGTGTACATTGAGCAATAGCGATTGGCTGTCGCGTAAAAGTGTTCCCCTGCCCAACAGCAGCACAAAGGAAATCACAAGCGCGATGCCGCTTGGCGGAGCAAATGCTGCGGGCAATTCTGGAATTGCGGAGTCACTTCATACTGCAGATCTTTCGCTCACAGCTAGTGAAGTCTGACGGCCTTGCAGCGCCGAGTGACCGAGTAAGTTGTGTCAGTCGACACGGGGTGAAGCTTGTCGAGTTACCTATGGTCAGAACGGGGACTATGTGGAAGCGACACGTGGCATCTTGACGTTATTCTTTGGCGGAAGCGATACACACGTCGCTCCGGCCGCGACTTTCCAAAGGTGTCATCTCAAGGCGGTGGCCTGCTCTGAACCAGAATTCGCAAGTAAGCTGCCGGTGGCCAATCGGACTCATTCCGCTTGAGATAGACGCATGTCCAATGTAGCAATCGACCTTACCGGCGTAACCAAATTATTCGGAAACAAGCTCGTTGTGGACGGGCTGTCCTTCACCGTTGCATCGGGAGAGTGCTTCGGTCTGCTGGGGCCTAACGGCGCAGGCAAGAGCACGATTGCGCGTATGCTCCTCGGTATGACCCGGCCTGACGCGGGTGATATAACAGTCCTCGGTCTACCAGTGCCGGCACGCAGCCGCTTGGCCCGCAAGGGCATAGGCGTGGTCCCGCAGTTCGACAATCTCGACCTGGAATTTACGGTACGTGAGAACCTGTTGGTGTTCGGGCGCTACTTCGGCATGAGTACAAGAGAGATCAACGCCGTCATCCCACGGCTGCTCGAGTTCGCTCGCCTTGAGAGCAAGGCGGATTCACGTGTCGGCCTGCTATCCGGCGGGATGAAGCGGCGCCTGACGCTGGCACGTGCTCTGATCAACGACCCCCAGTTGCTTGTGATGGATGAGCCCACGACCGGCCTCGACCCGCATGCCCGCCATCTGATCTGGGAGCGACTTCGTTTCCTGCTGGCGAGCGGAAAAACGATCATTTTGACCACCCATTTCATGGAAGAGGCTGAGCGGCTTTGTGATCGGCTGTGTGTTCTCGAGCGGGGACGCAAGATCGCCGAGGGCAGTCCTCATGCGCTGATCGACGAGTACATTGGGTGCAACGTGATCGAGATCTTCGGCGGTAATCCACAGGAGCTGATTTCGCTGATCAGACCGTACGTTCAGCGTGTCGAGGTAAGCGGCGAGACGCTCTTTTGCTATGCGCCTGAGCCGGAGGATGTGCGCATCCAGCTTCGCGGTCGAGCGGGTCTGCGTATTCTAGAGCGTCCACCCAGTCTGGAGGACGTTTTCTTGCGGTTAACCGGACGTGAGATGGAGAAGTGAGCAATGGGTGAACGTTTTGCGGCCGCTCTACCCGCCAACGCCTGGAACTGGATGGCGGTGTGGCGCCGCAATCATCTGGCATGGAAGAAGGTGGCATTTGCTTCAATGCTCGGCACCCTTGCTGATCCGATGATTTACCTTTTCGGGCTCGGCACTGGCCTTGGACTGTTGGTAGGCCGCATCGAAGGTGCATCCTACATCGCCTTTCTGGCAGCCGGCATGGTTGCGACGAGCGCGATGACAGCATCAACCTTCGAAACAATTTACGCGGTTTTCGGTCGAATGCGCGATCAGGGCACTTGGGAAGCAATCCTGCACACACAACTTACCCTCGGCGACATCGTTCTCGGTGAATTGACCTGGGCAGCCACAAAGGCTTTTCTGGCCGGTACGACAATTGCGATTGTTGCGGCCGCGCTAGGTTATGCCGCGTGGACGTCGGTTCTCTACGTGCTACCGGTCGTCGCTCTCACCGGATTCGCCTTTGCGAGCCTGGCCATGCTCGTCATCGCGCTCGCGCCCAGTTATCACTATTTTATTTTCTATCAGACGCTTGTCATCACACCCATGCTGTTCCTTTCGGGCGCGGTTTTTCCAGTCGGCCAATTGCCAGGAGTGTTTCAGCAGATTGCGGCCTTCTCGCCCCTGGCGAATTCTATCGAGCTAATCCGTCCGGTGATGCTCGGCCGCCTGGGCGACAATGTAGGGCTGCATATAGGCGCACTTTGCATGTTCGCTGTATTGCCTTTTTTTCTGTCGGCTGGACTGTTTCATCGACGACTAATGCGTTGACGCTTGCTTACACCCATTAACCAGAAGGAGGTCCGCAATGCCGGATGCAAACTGCCCACAGCGGCCCGGAGGCATGCGTATGCTAGGAATCGCGAGTGGTACAACGCCGAAGCCGGGCGCCACCCAGCCGCTGCAGGCACCCGCCCAGCTTCGCGACCACACCTCGAAGAACAGGCTGGATGGTGAGGCGCGGACCCACCCGGAGCGTTCAATCGATAGCAGCCAAGCTTCTTGTGCGCGTCCACAGACCGTCGCGGCCATTATTTAGTTGGATACACATGCAATGACCCACAACGAAGCAACTCTTGAGCCTTTTGTGATCCTTGCTATGCCAAGGACCGGAACACACTATTTAGAAGAATTGCTAAACGAGCATCCGACCGTTTTGAGTAACGGTGAGTTGCTAAACGAATATGATCCCAATTGGCCCAGCACTGATCGCCTGCTAGGCACGGATCGCGAGCTTCTTGAGCTTGCCTATGTGCGCTGCCCTATGCGCGACTACAAGAATGTGACGCATCTTGGATGCAAGATCAATGAACCTCAGTTTCGCGAGCGTCCCGCATTCTTTGCGGAACTGGCTCGTTGGCCAGCACTCAAGGTCATCCTTGTTGTTCGCCGAAACGTATTGGAATCGCTCCGATCCTTTGTGCAGGCCAGGGAAAGCGGTCACTGGCTGAAGTTCAGCTGGGACAACGATACCGCTCGGCCACCGAGCGTCAGGTTGTCAATCGCCGACTGTGAGGCTTATTTCAAAGCCGCCGACGATTTTCACGCTCGCGTTATGGACTCCTTCACGTCGACCAACCTGCTTGTAATGGAATACGAGAGCCTACTTCACGAACCTGCCCAATGCCTGGGAGCGGTTTGGGATTTCCTGGGCGTTCCAGCGCTTGAGCCATCAGATAACGCCATCCTGCAGCGCCAGGAAACGCGACCGCTGGATCAAACGGTGGAGAACTTTGACGAGTTGCGGATTCACTTCGCACGGGGACCTTATTCAAGATTTTTTGACCTCGGAGATTCAATGCGCTCCTACGCTTAATCGCTTGTACCGCGTGCTCTGATGGGCGTGTAGGATATCCTGCAG
>NZ_RZRR01000024.1:0-16577 GCF_003998555.1 Mesorhizobium sp. M7A.F.Ca.CA.002.09.1.1
GTCTTGTCACCGCGGGCGGAGCCCGCCCGCTCCAGGCGGCCAGCCAGGCGGCGATGTCCTCGATGCGGCCAAGCGAATTGCCCGGTTCGGCCTTGGCAAACAGCGTGCGCACGCGGGTCTCGGCTGCCGTGTCGGCCGCCGGCAGATTGGCCAACAGGTTGCGAAAATCGTCGAAAGGCAGTGCGCTGGTCATCTTGTTATCGATCATTCCCTGGATTTGGTAAGCGGCATAGCCGCCTTGCGGGGTTGGCACAACCTCTGGGATGATGGGCCTGCATTTGCCGCAAAGCCGGCCCCGAAGGGCGCAATCGCGAGGGCTTGCATTGGCTTTGCCGTTGCACCATGTGGAGGTGGAACAAGGGATTGCGGATGGAAGCCCAAGAGAAAGTCATGACGGCCATCGAATCCCCGTGCATCCTGGTCTGTTCGATCGACATGAAAACCGGCTTCTGTTTCGGGTGCGGCCGCACGCGCGAGGAAATCGGCGCCTGGATCGGGATGACGCCGGAAACGCGCCGCAGCGTCATGGCTGAATTGCCGGCCCGGCTGGAAACGGTCGAGCGCCGGCCGCGCCGGGAAACGCGCCGCACCCGCATGGCGCGCGAACGCGACGCGCTGTCGTGAGGTGCGGATGAGCCGGTTGTTCTGGATATTGATGGCCGCGATCGGGGTGGGAGCAGTCCTGCTCATGCTCAACGATTCCGCCGGCAGCACCCTCGGCGTGGAGAACAACGATTTCAGCCGGCTGATCTGGCTCGGCGCCTTTGGCGCCCTTATCGGCGCCGGCCTGCTTCGCTCGGGCCGACCCCTGGGCGCCATGGCCCGCAACTTAGGCGCCTGGGCGGCCATCGCGCTCGCGCTGATCGCCGGCTATCAGTACCGCTATGAGCTGCAGGATGTCGCCAGCCGGGTGACCGCGGGCCTTGTTCCCGGCAGTCCGCTTGCGCTTGGCGTCGAGGACGGCCACGCCACGGTGACGCTCGACAAGGCGGACAACGGCCATTTCGAAGCGCGCATCCTGGTCAACGGCAACCCGGTCCGGGCCGTGGTGGATACCGGCGCGACCAGCACCGTGCTGACGTCCGAAGACGCACAAGCCGCCGGATTCAATCCAGCGGCGCTCAACTACACCATACCGGTTTCGACCGCCAACGGCATGGCACGCGCCGCGGCCGTGAAAACCGATCAGATTGCGATCGGCGGCATCACGCGCAGGGATATGTCGGTGATGATCGCCGCACCCGGCATGCTCAGCCAGAGCCTGCTCGGCATGAACTTCATCGGTTCATTGTCGGGTTTTGACGTGCGCGGCGACCGCATGATCCTCAGGGACTGATCCCTGAATCTCAAGCCGCTTCGGCTGCCGCTCCGCCGAGCTCGACGGCCGCGAAAGCCGCCTTCAGCACGTCCGGGCCGGCGCCGGGTTTTGTCGCGTCGGTGGACAGGATCTGCCGGTAGCGGCGCGCGCCGGGCAAGCCATGGAACAGTCCGACCATGTGGCGGGTGACATGTCCAAGCCGCCCACCCAGCTCGATATGACGTGCCGCATAGTCCGCCATTGTATCGATCAGCGCGGCGAAATCGAACGGCTCGGACTGGACGCCGTAGAAAGCGGCATCGACGCCAGCCAGAATGCCGGGTGTGTGGTAGGCGGCGCGGCCAAGCATGGCGCCATCGACATGGTCGAGATGCGCCAACGCCTCTTCGATCGTCTGAATGCCGCCATTGATGCCAATGAATTCGTTAGGTTTTCTAGCCTTCAACCGATAAACTCTGTTGTAATCGAGCGGCGGGATGTCACGGTTTTCCTTGGGGCTCAGCCCTTCCAGCCACGCCTTGCGCGCATGCACCCACAATGCGTCGGCGCCGGCGTCGAAAACCCCATCCGCCAGCGCATCGAGGGCCGGCTCCGGATCCTGCTCGTCGACGCCGATGCGGCATTTGACGGTCACGGGAATTGTCACCGCCGCCTTCATCGCCGCGACACAGCCGGCAACGAGGTCCGGCACCTTCATCAGGCAGGCGCCGAACGTGCCCGACTGGACGCGGTCTGACGGACAGCCGACATTGAGGTTGATCTCGTCATAGCCAAAGGCCTCGCCGATGCGCGCCGCCTCGGCAAGTTTTTCGCGATCCGAGCCGCCGAGCTGCAGCGCGACCGGATGTTCTGACGCATCGAAGCCGAGCAGACGCTCGCGTGCGCCATGGATGACGGCGTCGGCCACCACCATCTCGGTGTAAAGCAGCGCATGGCTCGTCAGCTGACGGTGGAAGAACCGGCAATGCCGGTCCGTCCAGTCCATCATGGGCGCTATGGCTACCCTTAACCTTTGATAATCTTGCATGTTTCGTAACTTCAACAGGTTGGATCGCGTCGTACGGGCTCTATCACGCGCCATGATAGGCCCAAGCCGCAAATCGGCGGATGACTGGCCGGCGCCACGGCGTGGGGCGTCGAATACCTCAATCGCAGGGTAGCGTATAGGTCGACCTGGCCGGAATTGCCAACGCGTCGTCTGCTTTCGATGCCTGGGCGGAGGACGGAACCCTCCAGCTTCGTATGACGGTGTCTGCGCCAACGATGTGGCTAGGAACTGGGAAGGCCAGCCCTCGACAGCATCTCAAGGAACCGGGAATGATGATGATCCTTTACATAGCGCGGCACAAAGCCAGGGCAGACGTTGCTCAGATTGAGATGCGGAAGTTGTGACAGGCAATGGTGGATGGCCCGGGACGCTTCTTCGTTATTTCCGGTGGCCGATGCGGTCGCGGCCCAATAAAGGGCGCCGCGAACGAAGCCAGGCTTTGTCCTGACTACTTTGCGGGCGGCTTCGAGCGCCCGCTGGTTGTCTCCGCCAGCGAAGAGCGCCACAACCAGGCCGTGGTGGCGCCAGAAGTCGATGACATCGTGCGTTCCGAGCCGGATTGCTTCGTTGGCCTCACGCACCGCTTCGTCGACCTGTCCGCGCAACGCAAAGAGCATCGAAATATCGCCGTGGCCAGTTGGGTAGCTTGGGTTGAGGCTGATCGCGTGGCGGCATTCGGCGATCGCCTCGTCGATGCGACCGCAACTTTCGAGAGCGAACGACAGAATACATCGGGCAATTTCATCGTCCGGTACCGCCCGTACTGCGGCTTCCGCAAGCTCGACCGCACGCTCGATCACCCCACGCCCCCGAGGCAGCGCACCAAACGCCACGCCCATGGATATCACGATCGAGAGCGTCCGCTTTGCACGGGCATTGTCGGGACCTATCGAGAAGGCCCTCTCGGCAAGCTCTATCCCGACCAAAAGTGAGTCCCGAGTCATCTCAAAATATTTCATGAGGGCTTCGTTCACCAGCCTGCGCACTTCAGGGATCCCTGGCGGGCTTTTGTCTCGAACCTTCCAGTTGGTCAGTTGAAGTTCGAGGATCACGGCAAGAACAACAGATTGTGCGATCCTGTCCTGGAATTCGAGCGCGTTCTCGGAGTGGCCGTCGAACTTCTGGGCCCAGACGTGGTGGCCGCCGGCGGCATCGACGAGCTGGACATTCACCCTCAACCCATTGCCGGATCTCTGGACGCTGCCGCTGAGCATATATCGCGCCCGGAGTATCCCTGGTGTCTTGGCTTCTTCGCCTGGGCCGCTCTTCTCGGACGGAAGCGCGGCGAGCACGACATAGTCGGCCACTCCGGAGAGGGCTGTCGTGATGTCCTGGACAAGTCCCTTGGCGAAAAAGTCGTCGCCTTGCTTTCCGGTCAGATTAACGAAGTCGGCAACGCTGATGGACGGACGCCCAAGGCGCTGGCTGGACGGAACACCATTTGTCGACTGCACATTTGAAGCGTCGTCGGCGGCAAGCAACAGAGATTGCCAAAGCGCCCGCGTTTCAGGGCCGGCTTCGACGCCGAACTCCTTCTTCAGCATGCTTCTGCAAGCTTCGTATGTCCTGATTGCCCTGTCGCGTTGGCCACATGCGAGCAGCAATTCCATCTTGAGCCGATAGGATTCTTCCCGTGTCGGTTCCATGGTCAGAATACGATCGGCCAGGATCAGCCCGGCATCGGGGTCGACGAGACGGGCCAGTTTTTCGAAGGACTCAAGCGCGCGGCCGAGCAGCCTGTCGCGTTCCGATGTGATCCAGTCATCGAACGCATTGCTTCCCAGATAAAGCCCGTCGAGGAAGGGCCCGGTGTAGTTCGCCAAGGCCTTCGCCAGCTCCTGGGCGGAACGGGCCGAGAGACCCGTTTCGAACTTCTCCACGTCGACTTGAACCAGCTCTGGCCTCAGGGCGATCAACTCACCGCTGGAATGGATGAGATCCACCCCCTCTCGCGCCAGATCCTGGCGCAGGACACTGAGGGCCTGCCGAAGGCTGTTGCGCGAATGTTCAGCGTCGCTGTCGCCCCATAGGAGGTCAGCCAGCCTCTCCCGCGTCGCCGCCATGCCCGGACACCGGGCCAGATAGGCGATGATTGCCGGCCCTCGTTTCCCGGTCAGCCGAAGCGGGCCGGCCGTTTCATTTTCAATCCGGAAACCGCCGAAGAGTGAGATTCTATTTGCAGCGCCGCTGTCCTCACTTTGCATTTGCTATCCCAGCCTGACGAAATCCTAACTCAAAACTAACGCTTCGCAACAGTCGGCCTTCGCGCTCAAGCGCTGCCGTAACGGCAGGCTGTTTAGGCTTTGCTAAATTAAGGCGACCAAGTCAACGAAAGGCTTGGTTCGAGGGGGGCGCGTGTCCAGGACAAGAGCCAATTTGCTGCTGCTGTTTGCAGCCGCTTTGTGGGGCTTCGGCAATGTCTCGCAAAAGATGGTGCTTGTGCATCTCGACGCGCTGAGTGCTGTGGGTCTGCGATGCCTGATCGGCGGGCTGCTTGTGCTGCCCTTTGTCTTCATGGAGAAGCGGCTTCCGCTCGGGCCGGACTATTTTTCCAGCTTGGCCAAGGTGGGCGCGCTGTTTGCCATCTCCATCACGCTCCAGCAGCTTTGCTATCTCGGGGCCTCCGTCACCAATGCGAGCTTCCTGGTAAGCACGGCAACGGTAATGACACCGCTGGCCGCCTGGTTTCTCGTAGGCGAACGTCCGACAGCGAGTCTTACAATCGCCGCCGGATTGACCCTTGTTGGAGCCCTGCTGTTGTCGGATGGGATAGCCGGGTTCAGCAGTGGCGATCTTACCGCTGTCCTCTCGGCTGCCTGCTATGCGCTCTGGGCAGTCGAGCTGGGCCGGCACATGCAGGTGCATGCGCGGCCGTTCACCGCTGCCGCGACACAGTTCTTCGGCGCCGCAGCCTTCGCCCTGCCGCTCGGTGCAATGCAAGGCAATCTGTCGCTGGCCGCCGCATCCGCAGCCGGCCCGGAACTGGCCATCCTCGGCGTGTTCTCCACTGCGATTGCCTTCGGCATACAGACGGTTGCCCTCCGCTTTACGCCGGCCAGCCACGCCGCCGTGATCGTCAGCGCAGAAAGCGTTTTCGGGGCGCTGGGCGCGGCAATCTTTCTCGGCGAGCGGAGCTCGTCCGCGAGCGTCTTGGGTGCCGGCATCATCCTGGGTGCGATCCTGTCCGTTGCAATGTCGAACCGAGCGCTGCAGGCACGCACGTCCTTGCGAACCGCTTCGGTTCAATCCTTCGACGCGGCCCCTGCCTTTGCAACTGCGTCCGCAAATCGGGCGGGCGATCGTCATCCCAACAATTCAGGTCCAGTGGAGGAATGTGATGGCCCTTGCCGGTGATGCGAAACGTATTCCAGACCCGGCCGGACTTGTCGCGGGGGCGCAGTGATGGATGCGCGGACAATCCTTCTTCCGGTCGCACATTTGGTATCGGCGCTTCGCGCCCGCATGAAGGGACCGGGTGGCTACTACAACAGCGGCAATGCGCTCGGCCTCATTGTCGGTCTGGCGATCCAGATTGCCACCGCGCCGGTCGGCTTGCATGAGGGAAGCAGCGTCACCATGGCGGTGATCGAATATTTCGCTGGCAGCCATGGCACTGTTGCGCTGACCTTGACCACCCTGGTCTTCTTCTGGGGCGGCGAGGCCTATCACCGGGCCTGGGCAAGGCCGGATGCTCCCGATCCCGCCCTCAACCGTCTAGGCGACTTCCTGTCGGGCCTGGGTGCGATCGGGCTCGGCATTGCCCTGTTGCTGCTCGGCGATCCATTGCTTGCGGCGACCTCCGGCCTGCTGCATGCGCTGGGCAAATTCGGCAGCACCTTCCACAGGCCCGGCACGCCAATTCCGATCTGGCCGGCCGCTTGGCCCGATCCGTTCCGCAGTGCGGTGCTCGCCAGCCGGTTGCCGGCAATGCTGGCGACGACAGTGGCCCTCGCCCGCGCTTTGCCTGAGGTCTGGTGGAGCGGCTCCTTCGCGGCCCTCGCCATGCCACTGACCTTGCTCGGCTGTTATCTCTTGTGGACCAAGGCCGATCTGCTGCTCTTCGGCGTGGGCACCAAGGCCACCCGCCAGATTTCCACATGTTGAACCCGCTTTTTGAAACGACCGGATGTCGAGATGGAGAATGACATGTTTGGCAGTGTGTATCATCAGGACGCCGGCCCCCCATCCTTTCGCAAACTGGTGCGGGCGACAGGCTGGGGCAGTCTCCTGACGCCGGCCGGTTCAATCTCGAGAGTGACAGGAATACTTGCAGCTTCGCTGTTTTGGGGGGCCTCGGCCCATGCCGCGAACGTTGACGTCGCCATCGTGTTCGCGGTCGACTTTTCGTCATCCATCGATCCGAAGATCGCCGATATGCAACGCGAGGGACATGCCGCGGCACTCACCTCGCCAGAGATCATCGCCGCCATCAGCCGGAATTATATTGGTTGCATCGGCGTTGCCTATTTTGAGTGGTCGAGCCCCGGACACGCGCGCGTCGTGCTGCCGTGGACAAGCATCTGCGGACTGGAAGATGCCGAAGCGGCGGCTGCGGTGATCAGCAGGAAAGGCGATACCGGCTTCATCCGCAGAGGGCGTGGCGGAACATCCGTCTCCTCGGCTATCGACATCGGCAGTCTCCTGCTCGACCAGTTCCCGGGAAAGGCCGCAAAGAAAGTCATCGATATCTCCTCCAATGGCGAGAACAACGACGGGCTTCCCGTCCAGCCGAGCAGGTCGAACGCCATAGCCAAGGGATATACGATCAATGCCATCGCCATCCCGACGGAGGATGAGAATCCCGACCAACCTCTGGCATCCTATTTTGCCAAATCGGTCATTGGCGGTTCCCAGGCCTTCGTCATGACGCCGAAGGGGCCAGACGACTACACCATGGCGCTTCGCCGCAAGCTCGTGACTGAAGTAAGCATGAACGACGACCGTCCGCTGTGAAAGTGCGCCATGTAGGACGAACTTTCGAGGCCCCATCCCGGAGCGCATTGCACAACGAGATCCCCGCGCCGCTGCAGCGCGAGACCTTGTAGGACCGTCAGGACAACAGCCTATCGCCGCAATGCGTGCACGCTTGCCTTGCCTTCGCCGCCTACCGGCAAAGCCATGTCATCGTCGAGAAGGCGCGTGATGCGGGCAAAGCCGGTGAACGCTTTCCTTGCTTCCTCGGCCGACATCTGGCCCGACAAGGCGGCCGAGCAACAGTTCAGCGCGCACTGATAAACCGGACCGCGCCGTCCCGTTGGCCATTTCCGCAAGAACATCATGGCTTCGGCAACACTATCGATTTCTTCCGCAGGGTGTCCTTGCCCGCGCGAAATCCGCACGGGCGAAAAGAAATGCAATTGATCCATCGTTTCCTCCCGGTCGACCGCAATGCGCTCGATCGAACCCCACCAAACGCACCAACAGCCGGTTGGTTCCAGCCAAAAAATGGAATTTTTTGAGAAATCTGTCAGGCGAAGGCGATCACCTGTGCGGTGGTGAGTGTCGCCTACATCGTCGGAAAGTGGCAGGCGACTTTGCGACCGGGTCGGTATTCCCGCAACTGCGGCCGCTCCGAACGGCAGCGCTCCGCCGCGATCGGGCATCGGGGATGGAAACGGCAGCCGGTTGGAGGGTTCAGAGGGCTCGGTACGTCGCCGGTGAGGATGATGCGCTTGCGCGTCCCGCTGGGCGTCGTCTCCACGATAGGAACCGCCGAGATCAGCGCCTGGCTATAGGGATGGGCCGGTGCTGCAAACACTTCTTCCGCCGGCCCTTCTTCGACGATCGAGCCGAGATACATGACCGCTATGCGGGTTGAAACCTGACGTACCACCGACAGGTCGTGGGCGATGAAGATGTAAGTGAGATTGAGCTTCTCCTGCAGATCGGCAAGCAGGTTGACGATTTGCGCCTGCACCGACACGTCGAGCGCGGAGACGGGTTCGTCCAGGACCACGAGGTCCGGGTTCAATGCAATAGCCCGCGCGATGCCGACGCGCTGGCGTTGCCCGCCGGAAAATTCGTGCGGAAACCGCATGACGTGATCCGGCAGCAGGCCGACAAGGTCGAACAGTTCCGCCACGCGTCTGGTGATCTCGCTCGACGAGAGCCTGCCATGGATGCGCAGCGGCTCGGCCACCAGGTCGCCGACGCGCCGGCGCGGATTGAGCGATGCCGACGGATCCTGGAAAACCATTTGCAAGCGGCGCCGGAGCGGCCTGAGTTCGGACAGCGACTTCGAGGTGATATCGTTGCCTTCGAACAAAAGCTCGCCGTCCGATATGTCGTAGAGCCTCACCAGGCAGCGCGCCAGCGTGGACTTGCCGCATCCGGATTCGCCGACCAGGCCGACCGTCTCGCCGCGCCACACGGTCAGGGAAACATTGTCGACCGCATGAACGGTTCGCTTGCCTTCGGCGGAAAAACGGCTGCCGATCGAAAAGCGCTTGCCCAGCGAACGCGTCTCGATAATGGGGCGATTCTTGTCGGTCATCGATCCGCTCATGCCTGTGCCACCCTGAAGCACGCCGCGGCATGAGTGCCGCTCCCGAGGTCGGGTTTGCCGGCCTCGCAGGGCTCATAGTGAACCGGGCACCGCGGACCGAACGCACAGCCCTGCGGCAATCGCAGCAATGACGGCGGCGAACCGGGAATGGCCGGCAGGCGGCGTGGTTTTTCGCCGGTCAGCGGCGGGATCGAACCGAGCAGCGCGCGCGTATAGGGGTGTCGCGGATCGGAAAACAGCTCCGCGCGACTGCCGCGCTCCACCACGCGGCCGGCATACATGACCATGACCCGGTCGGCGAGTTCGGAGACCACGCCCATGTCATGCGTGATGAAGACCACCGCCGACTTGTGCGTCGCGCGCAGCTTGCGCACCAGATCGAGAATGCCGGCCTGTACGGTGACGTCGAGCGCCGTGGTCGGTTCGTCAGCCACCAGCAACGCCGGATTGCAGGACAAAGCCATTGCGATCACCGCCCGTTGACGCATGCCGCCGGACAGTTGGTGCGGGTAGCGCGACATCGCCTCGTGCGGGTTCGGAAAATTCACCTCGGCCAGCAATTCCTCCACGCGCTCCATCGCCTTGGACTTGCTGATGTTGCGATGCGCGCGGATCTGTTCGGCGATCTGCCAGCCGATCGTGTAGACAGGCGTCAACGCGGTCATCGGATCCTGGAAGATCATCGCGATCTCGTTGCCGCGCAGCCGCCTCAGTTCGCGCGCGGGCAGTCCCACCAGTTCGCGGCCCTTGTAACGGATCGAGCCTTCGATGGTGGCGTTGGGATCGGTGATCAGACCCATGACGGCCAGCAGCGACACGGTCTTGCCGGAACCGGACTCACCGACGACGCCGAGGATCTCGCTCTCCTCGAGGTCGAAGGAAACGCCATCGATGGCCCGCACCAGGCCATCATTTGTGCGGAAGGATACTTTGAGGTCGCGCACCGACAGTATCATGATGTCCTCAGGCGCGGATCGAGAAGGATGTAGACGAAATCGACCACCGCATTGGCAACAACCACGAACATCGAAGCGTACATCACCGTTGCCATGATCATCGGCAGATCGAGATTCTGCAGCGCGTCATAAGTGAGCTTGCCGATGCCGTGCAGCCCGAACACCACCTCCGTCAGCAGGGCCGAGCCTCCGACCAGCGCACCGAAATCCAGGCCGAACAAGGTGACGAAGGCGATGAGCGACGTGCGCAAGGCATGGCGCAGCAGGATGCGGGTCTCCGACAGGCCCTTGGCCCGGGCCGTACGGATATAGTCCTCCTGCAGGGATTCGATGATCGCCGCGCGCAGCACGCGCCCATAAATGCCGATGTAGAGAATGGACAGCGTGATCCACGGAATGACCAGGGTCAGGAACCAGCCCTTTGGATCGTCGGAGAAGTTCTTGTAGCCGAGCGGCGGCACCCAGGAGAACGCCCAGCTGTCGTGGTAGCGGCTCTGGGTGATCAGGTTCATCACCTCGCCCAACCAGTACACCGGCATCGAAATACCGAGCAGCCCTAGCGCCATCAGCAGCTTATCCAGCCAGCTGCCGCGCGTGGCGGCGGCGGCGATGCCGATGATGATGGAGACGACCACCCACAGGATCGCCGCTCCGAACACCAGCGAGAGCGTGACCGGGATCGAATCCATGACCGCCGGCACCACCTTCCAGCCACGATTGACGAAGGAGGTCAGATCGCCGGTGACGAAGATCTTCTCCATCATCGTCACATATTGCACGTAGAGCGGCCGGTCGAAGCCGAAGCTGTGGCGTACCGCCTCCAGCACTTCGGGCGATGCATTGCGGCCGGCGATGCGCGCCGCCGGATCGGAGCCCGGCGTTGCGAAGAAAATCAGGAAGACGATGACCGAGATGCCGAACATCACGAACAGCATCTGGCCGAACCGGCGCAGGATTGCGTAGATCATCAGTCGCGCCCCAGCCGAACCTTGGAGCGCGGGTCGAGCGCGTCGCGCAGACCGTCGCCGAAGACATTGAGCGCCATGACGGAAACCGCGATCGCCAGGCCCGGCACCAGCGCCACCAGTGGCCTGGTGTAGAGCAGCGCCTGTCCGTCCTGGATGATGGTGCCCCAGCTCGCGGCCGGCGGCTGCACGCCGATCGAAAGGAAGGAAAGGGCTGATTCCGTAAGCATGTTCAGCGCCATCATCAGCGGCACGAAGACGATCAGCGTCGTGGTGACGTTGGGCAGGATGTCGCGCCACAGGATGCGCCACCCCGGCACGCCCAGATTGATCGCGGCGAGCACGAATTCGCTTTTGCGCAGTGCCAGAACCTGCCCGCGTATCGGACGAGCCACATAGGGCACGTAGACGATACCGATGATGATGACAGGCAGCCACAGACTGCCGGACTCGATCTGGATCGGTCCTATCGTGATGCCATGCGCGATGGTGACGATGGAGAGCGAAATCGCCAGCAGATAAATGGGGAACGCCCACAGTATGTCGAGGAAGCGCGACAGCACCGTGTCGGTGACGCCGCCGAAATAGCCGGCGATCAATCCCGCCGCCGTGCCCAGGATCAGGGTGAAGATGGTTGCTGCTCCGGAGATCAGCAACGAGCTCAGCCCGCCATAGAGCATCCTGGCCATGACATCGCGCCCCTGGCTGTCGGCGCCGAGGAAATAATTGCCCAGCCGCCAGGTCGGGCCGAGCGGTGTGTAGCCAAGCCCGAGCCCCTCCGTCGATTGTTCCATCACCGGAACGTCGGCACCGTCGATCTGGATGACGGCGTCGAGCGTCGAGGCGAAGGGGTCCACGCCTGCCCATTTCGCATAAAGAGGCGCACTGAGGCAGGCAAGGACGATGAGGAGGAACACGGCCAGCGACGCCATGGCGGCCCTGTCCCTTGCCAGCTTCGCAAACGCGACGGCCCAGGGCCCTCGCGTCTTGCGCGGCGCGGCGACAGCTACGTTCGACACGGACGTGCCCCTCCGCGGTTCGTTACTGCACCCAGGCCATTATTGTACCCAGGATTGGGTGATCATCCAGTTGAACTGCCTGTTGAACTTGAAATTGCCAAGACGTTTGCTGACGAAGTCTAGCCGCTTCGGCGTAAAGAGGCCGACCGCAGGTGCCTTGTCGGTGACTTGCCTGTCGATTTCAGCCCACATTTTATCGGCGGCTTTCTGATCGGTGACGCCGAGGTCCAATGCCTTTTGCATCTTGGCGTCGATTTCCTTGTCGCAGAAGCCGGCGATGTTGATCGAGGCGTCCGAACCTTCGCGGAAGGAGGCGCAGCTGAACAGGATGTTCAGGAAGTCCGAAGCCGCCGGATAGTCCTTGTACCACTGGGTGACGGACATCTGCACCTTGTTGTTGGTGTTCTGGATGTAGGTGAACTGGATGTTCGACGAGATCGGCTTGACGTCGGCGACATAGCCGATGCTGGTCAGCACGCTCTGCAGATAGACGCCGATGGAGCGCGAAATGGCGGTGTCCTCGACGATGATCGTCACCTTCTGGCCCTTGGTGCCGGAGTCCTCAACGAGCTGCTTTGCCTTGTCGAGATCAGGAGCCGACCATTTGGCGCCCGGGTTCTTGGTGAAGGGACAATAGTCTTCATGCCCGGGGAAGTCCGGAGGCAGGACCTGGCAGACCGGCGAGGCCAGCACCTTGCCGCCGAACAGCTTGACCAGCGTGTTGCGATCGATCGCATAGGCAACGGCCTGGCGGGCTTTTTCGTTGTCGAAGGGTGCGAGACGGTTGTTCAGCGGCGCGTACCACCAAGCCGAAAGCGGCGAGATGTGCAGCTGGTCCATGGACTTGCTGCCCAGTTCGCCCAGGCGGTCGCTCGGCAGAGCGTCGAACATCCAGTCCGCTTCGCCGTTCTGGATCGCGGTGACGGCTGCCTCTTCGGACAGGCCGAAATCATATTGGACGACATCCGGATAGCCGTCCGGCTGGGCTTCTTCGCTCCACTGCTTGAAATTGGGGTTGCGGGAAACCGTCATGCCCTTGTTCGGGTCGAAGGCGGAGATCATGTACGCGCCGGTGCTGGGAATGGGCTTGGAACCCATGTCTTCAGCGGGCGTGTCCGCCGGCAGGACCACGGCATGCGGCAAGGCAAGCTTGTAGAGCAGCTCGGCATCCGGCTTGGTGATGTTGATGGTGATGGTGCCGGCCGCTTCGTCGCCGACAACGCCGCCTTCCAGCGTGCAGCTCTTGGTGTCGGCCAGGCATTTGTCCGCCCCGACGATGCCGGCATAGAACGTGCCGGAGGTGGGTCCGGAAACCTTGAAGATGCGCTGGAAAGAAGCGACGACGTCCTTCACGCCAAGATCCTGGCCGCTGGAGAACTTGATGCCCTTGCGCAGCTTGAAGGTGAAGGTCTTGCCGTCATTGCTGACCTGCGGCAGGGCCTCGGCCAGATCGGGGACGATGGTGAAACCGTCCATGCCCTCGGCCTTGCGGAAGGCCACCAGGCCGTCATAGATCGGCTGGTACATCTGCCAGCCCTGGTCCGTGTAATTGATGTGCGGATCGAGCGTTCCGGCCGCGGAGCGGGCCAGCAGGCGGATGGTGCCGCCTCGGTGCTCCTTGAGATATTCGGCCTGTGCCGGGGCCAGCCATGTACCGGCCAGCAATGCCGCGGCTGTTGCCGCCAGAAGCAGTTTCTTCATGTCTTGATTCCCCTTTTTTCAGTTATCGTTGTGGTCCAGGAAGTCTCCCACCACCCGCATGCACGCATCTTGCTCTTCGACATGCGGCATGTGGCTGGAATGCTCGAATATCTCCCAGCGAGACCCCTTGATGCCGTCCTTGTAGGGCTGCACGGTCGCGGGCGTGGCCTCGTCGTGACGTCCGGAGATGATCAGTGTGGGAACATCGATGGCCGGCAGGCGCTCGACGATGCTCCAGTTCCTCAGCGTTCCGATGACATGGAACTCGTTTGGCCCATTCATCAGATTATAGACGGTCGGATTGCGCACGACCTGGGCGAAACTTTCCGTGACTTCGGGCGGGAAAGGCACGACCCGGCAGACATGCCGCTCGTAGAACACCATCGTCGCAGCCTGGTAAGCCGCATCGTCCGTCGTGCCGGCCTGTTCGTGTCGGGTCAGGGTCTCCTGCACATCCGCGGGCAGATCCGCACGCAACCGGTTGGCCTCTTCGACCCACAGTTTCATGGACGCCGGTGAGTTGGCTATGGTCAGCGATTTCAGGCCTTGCGGCCGCGTCACGGCATATTCGGCGCCCAGCATACCGCCCCAGCTCTGGCCGAGCACGTGGAAGCCTGTCCGAATGCCGAGGTGGTCGACGAGGTTTTCAAGCTCGTCGATGAACAGCCCAGGTGTCCAGAAATCGGCGCCTTTCTCAGGCAGCAAGGTGGAATTGCCGCAGCCCAACTGGTCGTAGTGGATGACGGCGCGATCCCTTCGCGCAAGAAGCTTGTAGGCATCGACATAGTTGTGAGCGACGCCCGGGCCGCCATGCAGGATCACCACAGGCGCCTTTTCGCCGCCGAGTTCGCCACTGACCCGATACCAGGTCTCGTAGGCGCCAAAAGCGGCCCGTCCTTCCATGCCGATGATCTCAGATGACATCCCAATTCCCAGTGCGATTGAAGGTACTTTTATCGTCCGCGGCGGCAGGCGCCTAACTCATGTTACGGGTGACCTGCACCCACTCTTCCAGCATCTGCACGCCAAATGCCGTGGCACCTTGCCTGCCGAGCGGCCGATCGGTGTCGGTCAGTTCCTTGCTGGCGATGTCGAGATGCACCCAGGGGCGATCTTCCGTGAAATGGCGCAGGAAGGCTGCGGCATAGGGAGCATCGCCATCTTCCATATCCTTGGCATGATGCCGCAGGTCCGCGAACGGCGATTGCAGGCCCTCGTCGTAGGCCCGATCGAGCGGCAGCCGCCAGAACCGCTCGCCGACCGTTTCTCCGGCCGCGATCATCTGTGACGCGATGGCATCGTCGGTGCTGAACAGGCCGGCGAATATCGACCCCAACCCACGCGTCACCGAATAGGTCAGCGTTGCCAGATCGACGATCACTAAAGGGTTGAAGCGCGTGGCTGCATAGTGGAGGCAGTCGGCCAGAAGCAGGCGTCCCTCCGCATCCGTGTCGAACACTTCCACTGTCTGTCCGGACGCCGTCGTGATGATGTCGCGCGGTTTGAGCGCCGTGCCGGATGGCATGTTCTCCGCAATGCCGAGAACACCGACAACGTGTACCGGGCTGCCTTGCCGGGCGAGTGCGATCAGCAGGCCGACCACAGCGGCCGCTCCGCCCATGTCGGCTTTCATGTCGAACATCTGCGCTCCGCCCTTGATGCAGAGGCCGCCCGAATCGAAGCAGACGCCCTTGCCGACGAAAGCGAGTGGTTGGGCGGGAGCACCCTTGCCCCGGTAGCGCAGGACAGCGACCCGCGGCGGGCGCGCCGAGCCCGATCCGACAGCAAGAAGCGCGTTCATGCCGAGCTCCTTCAGTTGCGCGGCATCAAGCATTTCGATGTCGATGCCGGCTTCACGCAGGGGCTCAAGATGATCGTGGAAATTGTCTGGATGGAGATGGTTCGGCGGCAGGTTGACCAAGGTGCGTGCATATTCGACGCCGTCGGCGATGGCATTGATCCGCGCCAGCGCCGCTGTCAGATCCGGGCCGCGAGCCCCTACCAGTTTCACCCGCAAGGTTCTATCCGCTCCCGCCCCTTGCCGCCGGTTGCGCATATCGAAACGATAGCGGCGTAGCCGCATGCCAAGCGCGACACGCGCCAGGATTTCGGCGCCGGGCAGGTCAACGCCGGCGATCGGGTCCAGGACCAGGGTGGGCGCGCATTCCCCCTTGCCCTCGAGATGCGCGGCAAGCAGACCGCCGGCGCGCGCCAGTGATAGGGTGGTTACGGCTTCAGCTTTGCCCAGGGCCAGGACGACCACGCGCTTGGTCGATACGGACTGCGGGGCAATAAGATCGATGCAGGTGCCGGATTCGATCAAGGCGGCCGGGTCGGAGCAGGCGCGCGAGAGAATCCCGCCCATCTCGGCATCCAAGGCGGCTGCCCGCGGGCCGAAGCCTGTTTGGGCAGTTTGCAAGATCACGACGACGGAGGCTTCCGAGGAAATCTCGTCCGCGGTCTCGAAAACCGGCGCTGGCGATTGAGGCATAGGCTGGCGCTCTCTCCGATTGCGGCAATACCAGCCGGGTAGCGAGCAACGCTTCGCTCACCCCGGTGGAGACTGGTCAAGCCGGTCTCCGCCGTTCGTGGTATAATGCCGGTCCCCAAATAGTCGCTTTCTTGAGACGACTTAATTGCTCTTGTCATCTGGGTATCCCCTAACAGGGCAGGCGATCAAACGCGAATTCTGCCCATGTCGATTGACAAAAACTCAACTCACAATTCATGATCGGCCAATGGCCCTTCCCTCACTCAATGGCATGCGCGCTTTCGAGGCCGCCGCTCGCCTTGGCAGCGTCAAGGACGCGGCGGAAGAACTGCATCTGACACCCTCGGCTGTCAGCCGGCACATCCGCGCGCTTGAACGAAATCTTGGCCAGGACCTGTTCGAACGCGGTTTTCGCCAGATAACGCCAACCATAAGGGGCTCCTACTATGCGCGCAGCCTCTCGGAGGCGTTCGAAGCGATCTGGCGCGCCACCGATGACGTCAGCCTCTCCGAGGGGTCGCGCCACGGCAAGATCCAACGTGTTCGGGTCTTGTGCGTGCCCACCGTTCTGAAC
>NZ_RZRR01000250.1:0-6462 GCF_003998555.1 Mesorhizobium sp. M7A.F.Ca.CA.002.09.1.1
GAGATAGCCGATCAGCGCCTCGAGCGCCTCGATGGCATCGGCGCCATTCGCCCGCACCGTGACTTCCTGGTTCTCCTTGACCGCCAGCAGCATCAGCTTGACCGAACTCTTGGCGCTGACCGCCTTGCCGTCCTTGATCAGTTCGACGTCGGATTCGAAGCCCTTGGCGAGCTTCACGAACCGCGTCGCGGGACGGGCGTGCAAACCTTCATGCACTCTGACGATGGTCGAGCGTTCCATGGCAAATACTCTGGTTTTGGGCGCCGCTCCCAACATGGGCCGCGGCGCGAATGCTGTCAGGCGGCGATGGTGATGATCGCGCCGGTCTTCAGGGCGGCCACGAGCGCTTGCGGATCGACTTGCGACGCACAGATCTCGCCCGGTCTCTCGGCCTCGGTAGCGCCGTTGAACGAAATGACGACATGACCCATTTCCAGCACCTTGCTCCACGCGCTGGAGCCGACCGCTGTGATAACAGCGGCAACCGGGCCGAGGGTGATCGAAGCGCCCTTGGCGGGCGCTCCGTCACTTGGTCCCTGCTCCGCCTTGTGGAGCACCGAAACCTCGGCAAGCTCCGGCGGCGAGCCATCCGCAAACAGGATGACCACGCCCCCTTCGGCAAGGTCCGCCACTTCGGGGCCGATGGCAGTGACCCGTGTTCTCAAAAGAACCGTCATATGGCGAACCTCATTTTCTCAAACTTTCCCTAGAGCGGTGAACCGCTCTATCTCTTTGTTTTGACGCAGTTTCCAAGGGAAAGCATTGTGCGCTTTTCCCGGAATTGCCTTAGAACACGATCAGGCTGACGACCCAGGCGATCAGCACCGAGACCGGACCCATGATCTGGCGGCTGATGAGCACCGCCGGAACGCCGATTTCGATCGTCTTAGGCTTGGCCTCGCCGAGCGCCAGGCCGACGGGGACGAAGTCGCAGCCCACCTGGGTATTGTAGGCAAACAGCGCCGGCAGTGCCATTGCCGGCGAAATCGTGCCGTTGGCGATCTGCGGGCCGATGATGGCGACGCCGATGACCTGCGCGATGACAGCGCCTGGCCCGAGGATGGGCGACAGGAACGGCAGGCCGCAGATCGCCGAGATGATCAGCAGGCCGACGATGTTGTTGGCCAGCGGACCCATCGGCTGCGCCAGCACATCGCCGATGCCGGTATACAGGATCAGACCGATGAGCATGGTCACGAAGGCCATGAACGGCAGCACGTTGCGGATGACCTGGTCGATGGTGCGGCGGCCGGCATTGAAGAAGATGCCGACGATACGTCCCATGACGCGGCCGATCGTGCTGATGAGGCCGATCAGCCCACCTTCGCTCGGCAGCGGCTGTGGTGCCGCGGTCGCATTGTTGTTTGAACTCATCGCTGCTGCTCCCCCTGCAGTCGTGATCGTTTCGGATCCGTCCGCCATTGTGATGTTGGCCGGCTTCACGCCCGAAACGTAGATGTCCTCGGTGATGAACTGGGCCAGCGGCCCGGATTGACCGACCGGCGTCAGATTGACGGTCGGGATACGTTTGCGCGGATAGACGCCGCATCGTGCGGTGCCGCCGCAATCGACGACGACAACCGCCATCTCGCTTTCGATCGGCGGTGCCCTGAAGCCGTCGACGGCCTCGGCGCCGGTCATGTCGGCGATGAGCTGCGCCACCGGGTGAATGCCACCACCGGTGACGGAAACCACCTTGCTGCGCTGTTCGGTCGGCTCGATGATGAGCGGGCCACCCCAGCCGGTTTTGCCCTGGGAGATTTTTACGGCTTTATATGTCTTGGCCATGATGTCCTCCCCGCCCTTACAGCTCGACGCCTTGGCGGCGTGCCATGATCGCGGTGATGCGTTCGGTCAGCATGCCCTTGAGCAGGATGACGACGAGGCCGACGATGGCGTACCAGATCGCCACCTTGACGTGGTAGCCGGCGACGACGACGCCCTTCTTTTCCAGCTCCAGCAGCGCGACGAGAATGCCACCCCAGACGAAATACTCGCCGGGATTGATGTGCGGGAACAGGCCGAGCGGCGGGTGCACATAGGACACGGCCGCGTCATAGAAGGCTGGCTTGTGCTTTTCTTCCAGGAACGATCCGAACGTATAGGCCATCGGATTGGTGAGGAAGAACACCGCCAGCAGCGGCAAAAGCGTGTAGCGCGTCAGCGCGATCCGGCCGGCGCCGCGCGCCAGGCCATGCACGCGCTCTTCACCGACCAGTTCGGTGACGGCATAGAAGGCCGTCATCAGCACGACCAGCGTCGGAATGATGCCGGTGACGAAGCCGGCGAAGACCTCGCCGCCCTTCTGGAAGATGCCGATGAAGTACTTGCCGATGGCGGTCAGCCAGCCGAGCTGCTCTTCCTGCTGGACGTCCTTCAGCTTTTCCTTGAACTGATCGACGGTGATCGGTCCGCTGTCCGCTTGTGCGAGGACAACGAGATGGTCGGAGGCATGCTCGACAGCGAGCTTGCCATGCAATGCGGCATCCGAAACCATGGCACCTGCGACATGCAGATTGTGCACGGCCATGTCGGCATGCTGCGCCAACAACGAAAATACAGACATTTCTCCTCCTTATGCCACCCGCCGGTTGATCCCAGTCGGTGCGCGGCGTCCTCTATCCCTTTGATTTAGAGCCCGAAATCATCCGGCTCTAAGCCCTTGCTACGTTCAAACCGGACAGGCCCGGCTTCTTCCCCGGCTCCGACCGTGTCTTGTCGATCTGCTCGATCGCCCGTTTCACGGCCTCGGCCACACCGGGTTCCCCCTCCCCCATGATTGCAGGGTTGGACCGGAGTCGATCGAGGGGAACACCCTCGAATTCTTCATGTCTCTTGAACTTGGTGAAGACGGAACGGCCGCTCATCACCATCAGGCGGCGCACGACCAGATCGGGCGTCACCACCACGAGCGCGATGGTGCCCTTGGCCAACCGGCCGCGAAAATTGCCGGCTCCGACGAAGCCGTCCTTGTACTGGTCGGTGACGCCCCTGAAGACATCCGAATAATGCCGCATCTGCAGCCAGACGCCGAGCGACTGCAGCGCCCACACGATAACCAGCAGAAGCAGTCCCCACTGCCAAATCGCCATTCGGTTCTCCTCCCGAAGCCTCAGTTGAATCGCACCTTGGACCGGCGCGTGACAACAGCAAAGTGAGAACATTTGTTTCCGAGAATGTCAATATGTATGATATTGGCCTCTGAAGCGGTCATCCACAGGGCCGCTGACAGATTTCGGCGGCGGCGCGCTTGTGCTAGGCTGACCGGGAAACAGGATACGAGGAAACATGGACCTGCCCTTCAGGGACGAACTGGCCTTGATGCCCGATCTTCGCCATCGGCTGCGGCAGTTGCGCTGGTTCCGCGCCACCTTTCGCGGCAGCGCCAAGGTGGTCTCGGACACGTTCGGCGTGCGCTTCGAGATCGACGAGGCCAAGCTCACCAGGGCCTTTCTCGACTGGGTCGAGATCATGGAGGGGCAGAAGCGCTTCGCCGCGATCGACCGCGCCGACTTCATCGTCTTTGCCGCCGGCCTCGTGCTGCGTGAGCTGATAAAACAGGCGCCGGCCAGGGAAATCTCCGGCCTCACGCAGCTGATCGAGACGGAAACGAACGCCGGCACGCTGGAAATCGTCCGCTTCTGGCCGGAGGGTTTCCTCTACACCAACTACTGCGTCTCGGTGATTTCGGCGATCCACGAGCAGGAATTCGGCACGACACCCGGGATCGACAAATGCGCCGACGATTTGCGCACCTGGTGGTCCTATCGCGAGAATGTGACCGAGATGCCGGCCTATGCGGTGGCTTTCCTCGACCGCTTTCTCGGCGCCGAACCGAACTGGATCACCCCGGATCGCGCGCAGTCCCGGCAAGCCATGCAACGGGCGCTCGTGTCTTCCCGTGCGAGCGATGCGTTGCGCCAGCTTTGAGCCCGCTCTTCGCGCCCCCAAAACCGCACGTGCTATTGAACATTTGACTTTTTGCCGATAGCGATGTGCGAAAATTGACTCGAGAGGGAAACGCGTGGCGCGACCAAGGCCTATTATTTTCGATTGCGACGGCGTTCTTGTCGACAGCGAGCCTCTGGCCGCCCGCGCCTATGAGCGCGTCTACGAAAAGCACGGCATGCCCGGCGTCAACACCAGCGTCATCGCCCAATGCATCGGCATGAAGCAGTCCGATATCATCGCCAGGATCAAAGATTTGACCGGCCACCAGTTTCCGGCGGCGGCGGACGGCGACATCTGGGCCGAGACCAAGGTGCTGTTCTCGCAGGAATTGAAGCCGACACCGGGAATCACTGCCTTTCTGGAGGCGCTTGCAGGCGACCGCTGTGTCGCCTCGTCCTCCTCCGTCGAGCGCATAAACCACAGCCTTGCGGTGACCGGGCTGGCGCGTTTCTTCGGCGATGCGATCTACAGTTCCTCGATGGTCAAGAACGGCAAACCCGCGCCGGACATCTTCCTCTTCGCGGCGGACAAGATCGGCGCCAATCCCGTTGACTGCATCGTCATCGAGGACTCGCCCTTCGGCATCCAGGGCGCGATCGCCGCCGGCATGACGGCGATCGGCTACACCGGTGGCGGCCATACCTATGCCGAGCACGCCGCGCGGCTGACGGCTGCCGGTGCCGATTTCGTCTGCGCCGACTGGCAAGAAGTTAGCCGGCAATTGGCTAGGTTTGGTGTGCCGGCCTAGTTTAGACGATACTTTGTGAATCCACGGCTGGCCCATTCGCCAGGCGGCACGAGTGAGCCCACACGGAAGTTGAAGGACAGGACCCTCGTCGCATCGGCGTCGACTTCGCATCGGAAATTTAGGTTGTACCAAGCGTTTCTGGTGCTGAAGGCGGCCTGCGGAGGATTGAGAACATTGCCTTTGTCCAGCGTAATGGTTGGCACCCATTTGACCGTATAGTCGGCACTTTGCAGTTCCCGGCTCAGAACGTTGCCGCAAAGGGTGGCCACCCGCTGACCGCGCGGCACATTCTCCATGGAGCTTGTAGCGAACGCATTGCCGGTTGCCCCTTGCGAGTAAAGCTTTCTGACGCCCGGAAGGCCGGAATAGATTGGTGATCCTGCAACGTCGTCGTTGGTGGGATTTGACCTTCCAGCATTCCCGATCGGCGCTTTGAAAGCTCTTGCGGGTTTGAACGTCATTGTCTTGGCAGGTTTGGACTTTGCCTTTCCAGTCGAAGCTGGAGGCGCCGGCTTGTCACCGGTCTCAGCCGTCAATGGCTTTGGCGTCACGACGGCTTGCTTTTCGTCAGGTTGCGGTGCGAGTTCTTGTTTGTCCGGCTGCTGTTTGTCGGTGTCCTCGGTCGCCTGCTTTTCCTCGCTTTGCGCGGGCTTTTCGTCCGGCGCAACGGTGGCCGGCTTCTCGTCAGGCTTGCTGGGGTCTGCCTTCTGCTGTGGCGTTGCAGCCGGGGCGGGCTCCGTCGGCACGGGTGTCGGCGCGACAGGCGGCTTTGCAGCCTCATCCTTGGCCGGCGACGGCGTGTTGGGTTTAGCGCTGCTTCCGTCGAGCGATTTCTCCGGCCCGGTATCTTTCTGGCCGTACTGGAAAACGCGCTTCAGAACCTGGTCGTCTGGCGGTTTCGGCGGCGGCGGCTTTTGTTCAGGCGGCTTTTCAGCCTTCTTTTCAGGTGTCGGTTCCGGCGGCTTTGGAGCAGGTTTCGGCTTGGGCTTCTCGGGCGGCGGCACGATCGCGACATTGACGGGCTGTTCCTGCTGAACCGGCTGCTGCTCGGGTCTCGGCAGGCCATAGATCAGAAACGCCGCGATGAGCGCATGCAGGATCAGCGATGCGGGCAAAGCCCACAGCAAATGCCGCCGCCGTTCTCCTGTTTCGCCCTTCATCCGCACCGATGTGGAATGAAATAGCGGCGGCTTCAAGCATAGGTAGTGGATTGGCTTGATTTAACCGCTGACAGGTTGGTGATCGGATGACGACGCGCAGACCTCAGGTCAGCCAGTTTGCCGCTGGCGCGGGATCCCGTCCAGAAACCGTTCGTCCAGCCGCGTCTCGCCAAGCCAGTTCAGCCGGTTGATGCTGATGAAGCCGGCATCGATCGCGTCGTTCTCGTCGCCCGGCTGGCTGTCGTGAGCCCGCCCGCGCGGCACGGTGATGACCGTGCGGTCGCCGTCGCTCTCCACGATCTCGGCCTTGCGGGCGATCTTGTCGCGACCGATGCGCGGCTGGCGGATTTCGGCCGGCAGCGAGGTCGGCAGGTTGATGCTCAGCCAATGACCCTCAGCGGCCCAGTCGGCGCGCGATTGCCACAGGGACACGATCAGCGCGCCAAGCCATTGGTCGTCGCCATCGGTGAAATCAGGATTTTTCACGCGTGAGAAGCCAATGGCCGGAACGCCCCAGAAAGTGGCCTCCCGCGCAATGCCGAGCGTGCCGGAATAGGCAAGGTCCTCGGCAACGTTGCGGCCATCGTTGACACCCGACAGCAC
>NZ_RZRR01000251.1:0-6437 GCF_003998555.1 Mesorhizobium sp. M7A.F.Ca.CA.002.09.1.1
AGCCGGCGCCGGTCAGGTTGGTGCTGATCGTCTCGACCGAACCGTCGGCTGTATAGTCCTTGATGTCGTTGGTCATCGACGGCATCCAGTTGCCGAGGAACACGTCGAGATCCTTGTTCTTCAGCGACGCCATGGTCACCGGCACCGACAGCTGGATCGTTTGCGGCTCATAGCCGAGCGCGGTCAGCAGCACGGAGGCGACGCCGGTCGTCGCCTGGATGTCGGTCCAGCCGACGTCGGAAAGGCGCACCGCCTTGCAGCTTGCCGGATCACCGGCGTAGGCAGCGCTGGTTGACAAAAAAGCCGCCAGGCCGAGGCCGGCGACGAAAGAGTTCATACGCGACATAGACAGTCTCCCATTGTGATTCTTTGGCGAAGCGTAGCTACGGTTTCTATGCCCGCCTTGTTTCGTCAGCCAAACACCATTCTGGTGTGGTTTCAAGCATTAAGACAATCACGATCAACGGCGCGGGCTGGCCAATCAGCGACACATCAGGCGCTTTTGTCTGGCCAGCCGGCTTTTTCAGGGGAATGCCGCTCTGGCCCCTCCCCGTGTCAGGCCAAGTCGGCTTAAAAGAGCGGCATGGCCAAGCTTTACTTCCACTACGCGACGATGAACGCCGGCAAGACGACGATGCTCTTGCAGGCCTCTTACAATTACCGCGAGCGCGGCATGGGCACGATGCTGTTCGTCGCCGGCCACTACCGCAAGGGCGATACAGGCCTGATCTCGTCGCGCATAGGCCTGGAGACGGAAGCCGAGATGTTTCGCGACGGCGACGATCTGTTCGCCCGCGTCGCCGCTCATCACGCGCATACGTCGGTGCATTGCGTCTTCGTCGACGAGGCGCAGTTCCTCGAGGAAGAGCAGGTCTGGCAGCTCGCCCGCATCGCCGACCGGCTGAACATCCCGGTCATGTGCTACGGCCTGCGCACCGATTTCCAGGGCAAGCTGTTTTCCGGCTCGCGCGCGCTGCTGGCCATCGCCGACGATTTGCGCGAAGTGCGCACCATCTGCCGATGCGGCCGCAAGGCGACGATGGTCGTGCGCCTCGGCCCCGATGGCAAGGTGGCGCGCCAGGGCGAGCAGGTGGCGATCGGCAAGGACGTCTATGTCTCGCTCTGCCGCCGCCACTGGGAGGAAGAGATGGGCCGCGCCGCGCCAGACGACTTCATCGGCTTTATCAAGGGCTGACGGTCGGCGGCCTTGACCCCGGCCCGATGCAGCGTTTCTTAAGGCCTCGGTACTATAACGCAGCCAGCCAGAGCTCCCCGGGGTCAGCCATGCTTCGAGACGCTTCGTTCGCCAGTATCCTTCTCCTTGCCAGCTCGCTCGTAGCCCATGCCGGCGGTGATCCTGCCCTGGGCAAGAAGGTCTTCAACCGATGCATGGCCTGCCATGACGCAGCCACCGACCGCGACAAGGTCGGTCCGCATCTGTTGGGCGTCGTTGGCCGCACCGCCGGCAGCGCAGAGAGCTTTCTTGGCCACTATTCCGAGGCGATGAAGAGTGCCGGCGCCGCCGGCCTGGTCTGGGATGAAGCCAATCTCGCCGAGTATCTCAAGGCCCCAAAGCTGAAGGTGCCGGGCAACAAGATGGCCTTCGGCGGCCTGACCAATGACGACGACATCGCCAATGTCATCGCCTATCTGAAGGCCGATCCCAAGCCTTGATCCGCTGTTCATCAGCTCTGTAAAACCGGCTTTCCCCTCGCATATCGCGGCCGCGATTGCTTCAGTCGTTTGCCGAATACAAAGGCATCCGTGCGCCCTCGGCTTGCCGCATGAAAGTTCAATGACAGCTGAACTACGGCTGGCAGGCAAGCTAATCACGCCAGGCCCCCGCCTTCACTGGTTTTCAAGACCCTGATGGATTCTTTTGTTTTCACGCCGCCCTTGTTGTCACGTCTTTCAATCCCCCGATGCCCCACATATATTCGCCGCTGTTCGCGACCAGCGACGTCATGCCGAAGCGGGAGGCCCCAATGGCGACATTGCAGAATTTCGACGCCGAAATTGCCAAGACCAAGCAGGTCGTGCAGGACATGCGCTCCAAGATCGAGCAGTCCGGCACCATGCTTGATACGCTCGCCACATCGGACAAGAAGATCGGCGACGCCAATTTCGACCTCGAGAACGCCCGCATCGAGGATGTGCTGAAGCAGCAAAAGGTGATGGAAGGCAACATTGCCGACCTGATCATCGGCCTGGAGGACGCCACCAACGTCTTCGGCTCCGAGTTCGAGAGCATGAAGAACTACACCGGCTGGGAAAAATTCATCGGTATCTTCTCCAGCCAGAGCAAGCAGCGCATGCGCACCGACCGCGTCCGCAACATGTCGCTGGCGGGCAATCTGCAGGAATTGCTGGTCAAATCCGACACCATCGTCGGCATATTGAAGGCGCAGAAAGAGGTCCTCGACCAGCGCTACAAGACCTCGGAAACCAGCCTGTCGCAGGTGATCGAGCGCCGCAAGACCACCATGACCAACCTCGAAGCCGTGCAGAAGCGCATCGAGGAGCTCAACCCGATGCTGCTCGACATCGAAAACAAGATCGCCGCTTCGACCAGCCAGAAGGACCGCACGCAGCTCGAAGGCGAACGCTCCAAGCTGGCGACGGAATACAACGAAAAGCAGGCCAAGGAGCAGGAGCTGCTGGCCGAGAGCCAGACGCTCGAGCGCTACACCTCGATGTTCCAGACCTTCGTCGATTCGCTCAACAACCAGATCGCCGCGCAATCGACGCTGATCAACAAGCTGACCATCGATACCGAGCAGCGCATCGTGCTCTACAAGGCGCTGGAAGATTCGCTGAAGACCGCCGCCCAGCAGGACGTCGCCCACAAGATCAACACGCTGGGCAGCCAGGTCGACAACACCGCCGAGGAAACCATGGCCGGCATCGGTGCTGCTTCGCAAAAACACATCGGCGACCTACTCGAGATGCACGAGAAGAACATGGTCGCCACCGCCGACATCCAGCGCCGCAAGAAGCTGGCCGACGATGCCTTTGCCCGCCGCTTCGACGAGGTGCTGAAGAAGCACAATTCGGCAAACTACGTGCAGTCTTAGGGGTGATAGGACTGCCCGCGAGCGCACAGGCATGACCCCCGAAAACGAAGCGGCGGCACGATATTTCTCCGCCATCACGGCCGCGCTGAGCGGCCTTGAAGTGTTCATGCGCGACGATCGCTCGCCGCTTTACCGGCACGGCATCGTCGCCAAGATCGTCGCCGAATACATCGCCCGGCTCGACAAGTCGTTTTCCTGCTGGCGCAACCGGCTGGGCTTCATGGACACGTTCCGCATTTCGCGGGCCGAAAGCGGATTCCCGGTGTTCCAGAACCTGCTCGAACTGGAAAACGACCGCCGCCAGGCCGACGCGCGGCTTGCCAACATCCCGCTCGCCGGCGAATTGCGCGAGGAAATGGCCGACTTCATCCTGCGCCACAAGGAATTCCCCGAGGCGCTGCAGAAGTCGATGGCCGAGCGGCTCTATCTCGAGGACGTGAAAAGCGAGAACACCTTCGGTTCCTTCACGCTGGCGCAAACCGCCAAGGTCTCGGTCAATCCGAAGACGGGACGGCCCTATTATCTCGTCCATTGGGCGACGTTCGACGGCAGCGCCAACCTGCCTCTGGTCTACATGGTGACGGTGGAGGATTCTTCCGACGCGATGATCCGCCAGCTTGTCGACAGGAACGGCAAACTCAACGAGACGGTCGACATTCCGCTGCCGGTCGACGGCCTGCTCAATCCCGAGCTTGCCCATCGTTTCGACGATTTCACCGAGAAGAACTCCGCCTATACGCTGTCGCCGGCGACCATCGCGGTCAACCTCGACAAGGATTTCGAACCGCTGCACCCCAAGCAGCTGCGCCGCGTCGTGCTCGGCCCGTTCTATTCGGTGGGGATTACCGACAACAATTCGACGGTGACCGAGGTTCTGGCCAAGGTGCGCAAGCCGCAAAATGCCTGGCTTTTGACCTGGACGATCCAGGAGGTCTATTCCAAGAGCGAGAAACCCGGCCGCAAGGGCCTGTTTTCGAGTGAGAAGACAACGCAGGAATTCTTCATCAACACTGATGATCTGGAAGCCGCGCGTCAGGGCGTGTCGAGCTATGAAAACCATGCGCTGATTCCGCACGAGGCCTATCAGGCACTCTACGCCGCCGGCGAAGCACAGAAGATTTTTGCCGGCTACAAGGTTCATATCCTGTCCAACGGACAGGTCATCTCAGACGTCTGACCGTCACACCACGGAGCACCCTTCATGGATACCGGCCTGACCACCATTCCGGAAGCCGCCATCGAGAAGCACCGCGCCACCGCGCAGAGCTTCATCACCCGCATCGTCGTGCTGGAGGACCCGTCACGGGAGTCCGGCACCGCGCTTGCCGGCACCAACCGCCGCTTCGTCTCGACCGTCTCGGTCGGCTCGGTGCGTCGCACGCGCGAGGTCGAGCTGGCCAAGACCGTCGGCGCCGTTCATCTCGACGACCAGCTGCTGACCATCCCGCAGCACACGCTCCTGTTTCGCGCCCGGCGCGGCACGGCGATCGCGCTGGCCATATCGGACGTCTTTGCCGAAGGCTCCGACCTCGAAAGCCTGCAGGCCAGGAATACCCGCGCGCCGCTCGAAGGCGACGAAGCGGCCACCTTCAAGAAGCTTCTGTCGGCCTCGGCTTACATCTCCGCCTTCAGCCTCGCCTCCTACCTGTTCCAGCTGATCGACAGCGACGGCGAGGCACCCAACGACATCCCCGAGCCGGACTTCCTGTTCGACACGCCGCAGGATGCGGTGAAGTCGATCCTCGCTGGCCTCGACAAGGCGATCTCGGGATCGTCCGATGATGCCGATTTGATGACAAGGGCACGCGCCTTCGCCCGCGTCGCCATCGACGGGCTTCTGGCCCGCAAGGGCCGCTTCGACGGCATCGGCCCGTTCGAGAACGCCCATATCCGCATCGATGCCGACGATTTCACTCTCGATGGTTTCGACGTCGCGCCGGGCAAGCGCTCAAAACCGCTGGTGATGACCTTCAAGAAGCCGGAAGAGGTCGTCGGCAACCACATCGCCAAATACCAGTCGGTCAAGCTCGCCAAGATGCTGATGGCCTATGATTTCGAGCGCGAACTCAATCCGTTCGTCGAGCTCGGCGGCTTCCTGTTCACCTTCATCGGCGACGGCGCCCCCGGCACTGGCAAGACGACGCTGATCCAGATGATCGCCGGCCTCGTCAACGGCTATTGCCAGGTCGCCGGCTATCCCTTCGCCTACGAGAATTTCGGCGTCGACCAGATCTCGTCCTACCAGGGCAAGTCGGGCCAGAACTGCCGCCAGTTCATCAACAATGTCTTGAACCCACGCGTCATCGGCTTCGGCACCATCGACGACATCGACCAGGTGGCCGCCAGACGCTCCGACGACCGCGCCTCCGCCGGCCAGCAGGAGATAACAGGCGTCTTGATGGACGCCTTCGCCGGCGCCGCCACCGTGGTGCGCGGCAACTGCTCGTTCGGCATGTTCTCCAACTACCCCGAAAATGTCGACGACGCGCTGCGCCAGCGCGCCGGCGCCCGCTGGCTGGTCGACGGGCCGCAGAGCCGCGACGACTACATCGATATTTTTGTCCTGCTGGCGGGGAAAAACCATAAGATCCCGCTCGGCGAACACGACCTCTACGCCGCGCAGGAAATCCAGCGCGCCGTGACCGAAGCCTATGAGGAGCACGAGAAGCCGCAGGAAGATGGGCTGATGAAGGTCTACGAGCGCTACATGAAGGAGAACGGCGCGCCGAAATCGATGGCCGATATCGGCACCTATCTGCACCTGATCAAGGATGCCGAGCCCCGCTTCACCGGTCGCGCCATCAAGAATGTCACCGACGCCATCAAGATGCGCGCCATGGACATCGAGCTTCCCGACGATTGGTTCGAGAAGCCGGAAGTCTTCATGCACAAGGGCTACGACGAGAAGAAAGCGATGATCGAGGAACTGCGCGGGCCGTTCTCGATGGACATGGTCATGCAGGAGATCAACCGCTACGCCGACTCGGAGTTCCGCTATTCCGACAAGTCCGACGACTCCGCCGTGGAAAAACTGCTGCGCGACGCCCGCCTGCGCGAACGGGCTGCGCGCGAGATGGAGGAGATGAAGAAGAAGGGGCTATGGAATGCGTGAGCTGCGCCGGCCTTCCCTTCACCCCTTGTGGGAGAAGGCAAGATGAGCCCCGCCAAGAAACCCGATCTCCTGCGCGACAATGAGCTGATCTATGGCCGGCTGCTGACGGTCGACGAGCCGCATCTGATCCAGCGCTACAACAAGGCGCTCGCCGCATTCGGCTTGAAGCCGACCAAGCTGAAGACCTTCCAGATCGATCGCACCGGCTTTTCGCCCGAAGTGGCCGAGGAATGCGACGACTACGACTATCT
>NZ_RZRR01000252.1:0-6414 GCF_003998555.1 Mesorhizobium sp. M7A.F.Ca.CA.002.09.1.1
GGTCAAAGCCGTGACGGATCACTCCACGCCATCGCTCGCCAGCCTGGGCTGGACCGAATTTTTCGGCGACCAGCCCGAGCCCGGCGAAGCCAATCTTGTCCCGACGCGGATCGCCACCGTCCACCGCGATCGCCTGACCGGCCTGTCCCAGGCAGGGCCGGTCGATCTGACGCTGGCGGCGCAGGCAAACACCGGTGACTATGCCGTCGGAGACTGGGTGCTGGTCGATGGGCATGAACACCTTGTGAAGCGCCGCCTGACCCGCAAGACGGTGCTGGAACGCCGCACCCAGGGCGGCGGCAGGGTGCCGCAGCTTGCCGCGGCCAATGTCGATACGCTGTTCATCGTCACCTCGTGCAATGCCGACTTCAATCCCGCCCGGCTCGAGCGCTATCTGGCGCTGGCCAACGAGGCCGGAACGACGCCGGTGATCCTGCTGACCAAGGCCGATACCGCTGAAGACGCCGAGACCTACCAGAAGCAAGCTGCGGCGTTGCAGCGTGGATTGCCGGTGGTGATGCTGAACCCCCGCACATCGGATGCGGCAACCGTCCTGGCTGCCTGGTGCGGTGTCGGCCAGACGGTGGCGCTGATCGGCTCCTCCGGCGTCGGCAAATCGACGCTGGTCAACACGCTGGCCGGATCGGCGCAGCAATCGCCGCAACAGACCGGGGGCATCCGCGAGCACGATTCCAAGGGACGCCACACCACCACGTCGCGATCGCTGCATTCCATCGCCGGCGGTGGCTGGGTGATCGACACGCCGGGCATGCGGACGCTGCAGGTCAGCGATGTCGGCTACGGCATCGACACGCTGTTTGCCGAAATCACCGAGCTTGCACCGCTCTGCAAGTTCCGCGACTGCACGCATGTGCACGAGCCGGGTTGCGCGGTTCAGACTGCCTTGAAGGCGGGGACGCTCGACCCGGAGCGCCTTGCCCGCTGGCGAAAACTGTCCGACGAGAACCAGAACAACACGCCGGTCCAGAGCGGGCCTCGCGGAGCCAAGACTTCCGGCGGTCGCGGAAAGAGGCGCTGAACGGCGAGGACTGAGGACTTCAGAGCTGCGCCGTGCCGAAAACGCGATCCCAGAATGCCGAAGTCACACCGAAATTGGCCGTTTCGTCGATGTGGTGATGCACCGCATGACGGCGCTTGAGCGTATAGAGATAGCTCGGATGCGCCGGGTGCCAGTGATGGATCATGTGGTGGATGCTGATGTACCACAGATATCCCAGCATCAACCCGCAGCTCACCGCGCTCGCGGTGGCGAAATCTGAGACCACCCAAACGGGCACAAACGCGACCAGCGCATGCACGCCGAGACTGAGCCAGGTTGGCGTGCCCACAGAACTGCGTTCCTCGACATGGTGACGGTCGTGCAGGTCCTTGACGTAAGGAATATGGTGAAGAGCGAACCTGTGCAGCACATACTCGATCAGCGTCCAGAGGCCGAGACAGGCGAGGACAGTGCCGATCCAGCCTGGCGCACTCTCTTCGCCAGCCTCGAGCAGCCCGGCCACTGCCAGCACGGCGATCACCAGCGGATACACCACGAAGTCGCTATAGTAGCCAATAAGACCGAGTTGCATCGTCACCTAGCCTTCGAGCCGCCAAATAAGCGATGGTATCAGATTGCCGGACTCGCGACCGAGGTGCAATGCAGACGCGCCTGACATAGCGTCGCAATCCCCTAGTGCAAGGTTCGCATCAACGATTCAAGGACCATCAGCAGGCTGCCGGCTTCGCAAATGGACGTACAAAAATGGCAAAACGCAGTGCGGGATTGCTGATCTATCGCCGCAGCGATGGCGATCTCAGGGCGTTGCTGGTTCACCCGGGCGGGCCGTTCTGGGCGAAGAAGGACGATGGCGCCTGGTCGATGCCGAAGGGTCTCGTCGGCGAGGACGAGGATGAGTTGACGGCAGCGCAACGCGAGACCGAGGAAGAGCTCGGCGTCAAGGTTGATGGTCCCTTCGCGCGGCTCGGCGACTACAAACAACCCGGCGGCAAGATCGTCTCGGCCTGGTCTGTCGAGGCGACCATCGACATCGACGTGGCCGCCATCAAGAGCAACATTTTCACCATGGAATGGCCGCCAAGGTCGGGATCCCTGAAGGAGTTCCCGGAGGTCGACAGAGCGGGCTGGTTCACCTTGCCCGAGGCCGAGGTGAAAATCCTCAAGGGGCAGCGCCCGATGCTTTTGGATTTTGCCAGGCAGCAAGGCGCCGGATGATCCGCAGCCCTCAATAGGGCAGGCCGACATAGTTTTCCGCGAGCGCGGTCGATGCGGCACGCGACTGCACGAGATAGTCGAGCTCGGCCTCCTGGATGCGCTGGCCGAACTCGGCGGTGTCGGGAAAACAATGCAGCATCGTCGTCATCCACCAGGAAAAGCGAACCGCCTTCCAGACCCGCGCCAGCGCCTTTTGCGAATAGCAGTCGATGCCAGCCGCGGATTTGTCGCGATAGAAGTCGCACAAACCCGAGAAGAGATAGCGCACGTCGCTGGCAGCGAGGTTCAGACCCTTGGCGCCGGTCGGCGGCACGATGTGGGCGGCGTCGCCGACCAGGAACAGCCGGCCGAAGCGCATCGGCTCGGCAACGAAGGAGCGCAGCGGCGCGATCGATTTCTCGAAGGATGGGCCGGTGACGACGCTTGCCGCCGTCTGCTCGGGCAAGCGGCGGCGCAGCTCGTCCCAGAAGCGCTCGTCCGGCCAGGCTTCGACGCGATCGTCCTGCGGACACTGCACATAATAGCGGCTGCGGTGCGTCGAGCGCATCGAGCACAGGGCAAAACCCCTTTCATGATTGGCGTAGACCAGTTCGTGATCGGCCGGCGGCACTTCGGCCAGCACGCCGAGCCAGCCGAACGGATACTGCCGCTCGAAGATTTTCAGCGCACGCTCGGGCACCGATTTGCGGCTGACGCCGTGATAGCCGTCACAGCCGGCAATGAAGTCGCAATCGATGCGATGCGTGACCCCGTCCTTGTCATAGGTCGCGAAAGGTGCGGCGCCGTCGAAATCGTGCAACGCGACATTTGCCGCCTCGTAGATCGTGGTCAGTCCGTCCGCATCGCGCTTGTCCATCAAATCGTGCGTCACCTCGGTCTGGCCATAGACGGTGACATGCCTGCCGCCGGTCAGTGCCTCGAGGTCGATGCGGTGCAGGCGTCCGTCGAAGGCGAGCGAGATGCCGGAATGCGGCAGTCCTTCCGCGTGCAGCCTTGCCGCCGCGCCGGCCTGTTCCAGCAATTCGACGGTGCCCTGTTCGAGCACCCCTGCCCGCACTCGGCCAAGCACGTGCTCGCGGCTCGCGCGTTCCAGAATGACCGTCTCGACGCCGATGCCGGCCAGAAGCTGCCCAAGCAGCAGGCCGGACGGTCCGGACCCGACGATGACGATTTGCGTGCGCATCAGTGGCCGAGACTTTCGACCTGTGCGGCCAGCTCAGCGGCAAGGCGGAGCGACGCGGCCGTCGCGATGACCATTTGCGGCAGCAATAGCCATTCCAGCGTCCAGGCAGCGCCCGAGCGCTCCTGCTCATGCACGAGCGCGTGATGCATGCCCGCAAGCTGCGTGGCGTTGAAGCGGGCAAGCGCCACCAGCGCTTCGGCCTTCACCGGGTTCTGCTTGTGCGGCATGGCCGAAGAGCCGCCGCCGCCGGAAAGCTCGATCTCGGTTCCACCTTGCGCCATCAGCGCGATGTCCTGGCCGAATTTGCCGAGGCTGCCTGATAGCAGCGACATCAGGCCGGCGAAATCGGCGAGTGCGTCACGCTGGTTCTGCCAATGCGGGGCGTCGCCAAGGCCGAGCTTTGCGGCCAGTGCTGCGCGCACCGCCGGACCTTTGTCGCCTAGCTTTTCCAGCGTGCCGGCGGCACCGCCGAACTGCACCACCAGCAGACGCCTCGACTGTTCCGACAATCTTTCCTGATGCCGTTGCAGTGGCGCCCGCCACGTCCTGACGCGGTCGGCCGCTTTGATCGGAATGGCTGGCTGCATGCGCGTCATTCCCGTCAGCGCCCTGCCGCCAAACCGCTCTTCGAGCGAGACGAGCCGTATAATGGTCTCGGTCAGGAGCAGGCCGAGATGCTCGACGATGGACTTCAGCCGAAACACCAGGCCGGTATCGATGACATCGTGGCTGGTTGCGCCGAGATGCACTTTGTCGCCATGCGGTTCGCCGACCGCCGCCCTGATCTGGCGTACCAGTTCCGGCACAATGACGCCGTCTTTGGCGACGGCAGCCCGCAGCAAGGCGGTGTCGGGCCGGAATGTGGCAAGTGCGGCCACGATCGCGGCGGCATCATCCTTGGTGATAATCCCGTTTTCAGCTTCCGCTTGCGCCAGCGCCCGCTCGAAGGCAAGCATCGCCTCGATTTCCGCCTCGATGGAAAAATGCCGGTTCGCCTCCTCGTCGCCGAGAAGAGCGGAGAGCAGTGGATGGTCGAAGGGCGATACGGTCATATCCTGCTCCTCCTGACCATCAGCTGTCGAAGAAGACCGTTTCCTTCTCCCGCTGGAGATGGATGTCGAAAACATAAATATCGCCGTTGCGCTCGGCGATCAGCGTCGGCACGCGGACGCGGTGCTCGATGCGCGCCAGGATCGCATCCCCGGCATTGGCCTTTTCCTCATCGGAAAAATACAGCCGTGTGTGCAGGCCGAGATTGATGCCGCGCGCGACGATCCAGAGGGTGATGTGCGGGGCCATCAGGCTTCCGTCCCTGAACGGCACGCGGCCCGGCTTGATCGTCTCGAACGTGCACAGACCGGTGTCCATGTCGGTCGGGCAACGGCCCCAGCCGAAAAAGTTCGGATCGGCCGCGCCGCGCAGTTCAGCCGGCGAATTGTAGAGCCCATCCGCATCTGCCTGCCAGATCTCGATCAGCGCATCCTTGAGCGGCGTGCCGGTACCGTCGAGCACCCGGATGCGCAGGCCGATGCGCTCCCCCTTGGTCTTGTCGTTGACCATGGTCGCACCAAGGTCGGTCGCATAGACGCCGCCGATGCCGCAGAAATTGGGCGTCAGCCCGATATGAACATAAGGTCCGGCGGTCTGCGAGGGGCTTTCCCTGAGCCGGTCGAGCGACTGGGCCATCAATTGCCCTCCAGCCTGTTTTCGAACAGCGACGCGCGGCGCCCGCGCAGCACGATGTCGAACTTGTAGGCGCGCGCGTCGAAGGGGATCGTCGCCTGCATGTCGAGCGTGGCGATCAGCGTTTCGACGGCGGCCTTGTCGGGGATGCCGCGCACGATCGGGCAGTGCCAGATCAGCGGATCACCCTCGAAATACATCTGCGTGATCAGCCGCTGCGCAAAGCCGTGGCCGAAGACCGAGAAATGGATGTGCGAGGGCCGCCAGTCGTTCGGCCCGTTCGGCCAGGGATAGGGGCCGGGCTTGACAGTGCGAAAGGCGTAGCCGCCATCCTCGCCTGTTATGGCGCGCCCGCAGCCGCCAAAGTTCGGGTCGAGCGGCGCCAGATAGCCGTCCTTCTTGTGGCGGTAGCGGCCGCCGGCATTGGCCTGCCAGAATTCGAGCAGCGCGCCGGGTACGCCAACGCCGCGTTCATCGAGCACCCGGCCATGGACGATGATGCGCTCGCCGAGCGCGCTCTCGCCGGGCCTGGCGAAATTGTGGATCAGGTCGGCGTCGAGTTTGCCGAGCATGGCGTGACCGAAGACCGGGCCTGCAATCTCCGACAGCGTGTTGTCGAACGGCAGCGGCGCCTTCTGCGGCGAGCGCAGCACGGAGGTCTTGTAATTCGGTGTCAGAACAGGTGGATGCCAGGTCCGGTCGCGCTGGAAGAAGGCGCCGGTCTCGGGCCTTCGGTTCGAGCCGGACTCAGCGGTCATTCTGGCTTCCGTCCATTTCCGAAAACACGTCCTTGGCAATTCTGAAGGCACGGTTGGCGGCCGGCACGCCGGCATAGATGGCGACATGCAGGAACGCCTCGCAGATATCGTCGCGCGAGGCACCGGTGTTGACGGTGGCGCGCACATGCATAGCAACCTCCTCATCATGGCCGAGTGCGGCCAGCAGCGCCAGCGTGACGATCGAACGCTCACGCCTGGTCAAGCCCGGCCGCGCCCACACGGTTCCCCAGGCGGCCTCGGTGATCAACTCCTGGAAAGGCTGGTCGAAATCGGTGGCGGCGACCTCGGCGCGGTCGACATGGCGGTCACCAAGCACCGAGCGCCGCACCGCGAGGCCGGTGCGATATCTGGTTGCGTTGCCGGGGACTTCATCCATGGGTTTCTGCTCCAGGGGCAAGCGACGCGATAAAGCCGCGGATCAGGGCGGTGAGCGCTTCAGGCTGTTCGACGCAAGGAATGTGTCCAGCGTCGCGGATGATTTCGAAGCGCGCGCCGGGGATCAGCGCGGCCAGCGAGCGGACGAGATCGGGAGG
>NZ_RZRR01000253.1:0-6410 GCF_003998555.1 Mesorhizobium sp. M7A.F.Ca.CA.002.09.1.1
CCACAGGAGTTTCGGCGTTTCCATCTCCGGCGAGATGACGCCGCCGACGTAGTTCAACACCGCCTCGCCACTGCGATTGATGCGGCGCGTCTGCTCGACCGCGCGATGATCCATCCAGACGATGATGTTGCGTTCCGGATTGGCGGACTTGCTTACCGGCAGCGGCACGCCGCCCTCGCCCAGCACCACCAGCGAACAGGTGGCGTCGAAGCCGATGCCGGCGATCGCCTCGGGCGCCACGCCCGATTGCGCGACCGCTTCACGCGTGGCCGCGCAAACCGCCCGCCAGATGTCGTTGCTCGACTGCTCGACAATGTCGCCGGCCTCGCGCCAGACCTCGATGTCCCGTTTGGCCGAGGCAAGCAGGGTTCCCGTGTGGTCGAACACCCCGGCCCGCGCGCTGCCGGTGCCGACGTCGATGCCGAGGAAGTGGGACATTGGGGGAAACCTTCGGTTTAAGGCAGTAGGGGAGTAGGGGAGTAGGGCAGTAAGGCAGTACGGGAATAGGAGATGGTGGCTTGGCTCGGGCCCGGGCATTGAACGGCAGAGCAATCCTACTGCCCTACTGCCCTACTGCCCTACTGCCCTACTGCCCTACTGCCCTACTCCCCTACTCCCCCTAGAGATCATTGCTCTGCGGCAAAATCACCAAATCCCTTATCGTCACATTGCGCGGCCGGGTCAGCATGAACATCACCGCTTCGGCCACCTCGCGTGGCTGCATCAGGCCGCCGGCGGCGAGTTCCTCTTCGAGCTTGGCCTTCGGCCAGTCGTCGACCAGTGCCGTCACCACCGGGCCGGGCGCCACGGCGCCGACGCGCAGGCCGTGCTTGGCGACTTGCCGGCGCACCGTGTGGACGAAGGCCTGCACGGCGTGCTTGGAGGCCGTGTAGATCGGTTCCCAGACCACCGGGACCAGACCGGCGATCGAACTGGTGACGATGATGTCGCCGGTCTTGCGTTCGATCATGTGCGGCAGCACCGCCTGGATCGAACGGAAGCAGGCATTGATGTTGAGGTTGAGCATGCGATCCCAGACGTCGGGATCGCCGGTCGCCACCTCGCCGCCGACATAGGCGCCGGCATTGGCATGGAAGATGTCGAGTTGGCCGGCCTTCTCCAGGATTTGCGGCATCATGGTGGCGACGCTTGCCGGCTGCATCAGGTCGATCACCAGCGGGATCGCTTTGGGGCCGAGTTCGGCGCACAGTTTGTTCAGCGTCGCCTCGGCGCGGTCGACCAGCACCACGGTGGCGCCGGCCGCCAGCATATGCCTGGCGCATTCGAGGCCGATGCCTGACGCGGCACCGGTGACGGCGGCAACTTTTCCGGACAGTTCTTGGCTCATGTCTTGCTTCCTGTTGATGGGTTCAGGCCCGGCCATGCGAGACACGCGAGCGGCGTGCCAGCGAGTCGACGATGACCGCGATGGCAAGCACGGCGCCGGTGATCATGTACCGAAGCGACGAGGACAGATCGAGCAGCGTCAGGCCGCTGGCGATCGACTGGATGACGATGATGCCGAGCAGTGCCGAATAGGCGCTGCCCCTGCCGCCGAACAGGCTGGTGCCGCCTATGACGGCCGCTGCGATGGCGTTGAGGTTGACGTCGCCCGTGCCGGCCTGCTGGCTGGCCGAGGCCAGGCGGGCCGCCGACAGCACGCCGCCGAAAGCCGCCAGCATCGAGCACAGCACGAAGGCGCTGGAATAGATCAGCCGCACATTGATGCCGGCGCGCCGCGCCGCCTCGCGGTTGCCGCCGACCGCCGACATAGAGCGGCCCCATTTGGTCCGCGTCAGCGCGTAGTGCATCGATATGACCAGGCCGACGAACAGGCCGAACATCCACGGAATGCCGCGCGCCTGATTGAGATAGAAGACGATGAGCTCGAGAATGACCGTAATCACCACCGCGCGCGTGACGAGCCCGCCGGTCGACGGCGCCGACAGGTTCGCGGCGCGGCGGCGCGCGACGGTGCGCAGGCCGGTGATCAGCATGACGATGCCCGGCACGGCCGCCAGAGCGAACGAGACGAGTTTGGGCATCATCAGCAACTGGCCGAAATTCACCAGGTTCGAGCCGTAGGGCAGGTTGATCGAGCCGGTCGAGCCGAGGATGTAGAGCTGCAGGCCAAGCACCGCCAGCAAGCCGGCCAGCGTCGAGACGAAGCTCGGCATGCCGAGCCGGTTGAACAGCAGCGCATAGAGGGCGCCGATGAAGCCGCCGACGGCAACAGCGGCCAGAATCGCGAGCGCCACCGGCCAGCCCTGGTTGACCCACAGCGTGCCGACCATGGCCGAGGCAAAGCCGCTGATCGAACCGACCGACAGGTCGATCTCGCCGACCATCAGAACGCAGACGATGCCGAGCGCGATGACGCCGACGGTTGAGCAATCGAACAGCAGATTGACCAGATTGCTGCTCGACAGGAAGATCGGGTTGATGCTGGCGAACACCGTCCAGATGATGACCAGCCCGACAATCACTGGCAGCGAGCCGAGATCGCCCGAGCGGACCCGGTCGAAGAACCGGCGGATGGCGCCGCCGATCCCCGCCTCGTGCTTGACGCGCACATCGGCGCGGTCGAGCTGCGGCGGCACGGGGGCGGCCTGTTCGGCTTCGCGGCTCATGGGCGTGGCTCCTGGGTCTGGTCTTGCCTGGCCTGCCTGCGCTCGGCGCGCCGCGACACCGAATTGTTCGAGGCGCCGGTGATGGCGCTGACCAGTTCCTGGTTCGAGGCATCGGGCGAGAAGATGCCGTTGTTGCGGCCAAGCCGCAGCACGACGATGCGGTCGGCGACGGCGCGCACGTCTTCCATGTTGTGGCTGATGATGACGACGCCGAGGCCGCGGTCGCGCACCCGCTCGATCAAATTGAGCACTTCCGCCGTCTGCGCCACGCCAAGCGCTGCCGTCGGCTCGTCGAGCAGGATGAGCTTGGGTTCGAGCAGCAGCGAGCGCGCGATCGCCACCGTCTGGCGCTGGCCGCCCGACAGTGAAGCGACCACTTCGCGGACACTCGGGATGCGCGCCGAAAGCTCGTTGAGCAGCGTCCAGGCGCGCACTTCCATCGCCACCTCGTCCAGCCGCAGCGGGCTGAGTTCGCGGCCAAGGAAGATGTTGGCGACGATGTCGAGGTTCTCGCACAGCGCCAGGTCCTGGAACACGGTGGCGATGCCGAGCGTCAGCGCGGCACTCGGATCGGCAAGTGTCACCTGCTTGCCGCGAAAACTGATCGTGCCTGAGCTCGGCTGATGCACGCCGGCCAGGATCTTGACCAGGGTCGACTTGCCGGCGCCATTGTCGCCGACCAGCGCCACCACTTCGCCTGCATGGACATCGAGATCGATGTCGGTGAGCGCCGAAACGGCGCCGAAATTCTTCGAAACGCCGCGCAGGCTGAGCACCAGCTCGCCTGCCGGAACCGGTTCGTCCGAGGTATCGGTCATGCCAGGAAGCCTTTCAAAACCGGTTCAAAAATTTCGCATGAGCGCTGCCTGGCCACCACGCGGGTGGCCAGGCAGCGGAGCGGGCAAGGGTCGCGGTCAGTTCCCGATGCCCAGCTTCTTGCAGCCTTCCGCGTAACGATCGACGCAGAGCTCGGCCGCGGTGTTGATCTTCTTGTCGATGATCTCGGCCTTCAGGTTTTCCTGCGTCACAACAGCCGGCGTGAACAGCTGCGAGGGCGTATCGTACAGCGTCATCTCGGCCTTAGGCGTCTCGCCAGAAAGTAGCTTGATGGCGATGTTGGCGGCGGCCGCCGCCACGATCTCGCTCGGCTTGGAGATGGTGTTGTACTGGTCGCCGGCGATGATCAGTTGCAGTGCCGCGATCGTCGCGTCATTGCCGGTCACCGGCGGCACCGGATCGACGCCGGCCGCCTTGAAGGCCGCGATGGCGCCGCCACCGGTGCCGTCATTGGCGGCAACCACGCCGAGGATTTTCGGGCCGAAGCGGGTGATCTGGCCGCCGGCCCATTGCTGCGCCTTCGGCGGCGCCCATTCCGGCGTGTCGTATTCGGCCAGGATCTTGTAGCCGCTGTTGTCGAGGCCGGCATGGATGCCCTTCTTGATCAGGCCGGCCGCCGCGTCGGTCGGCGAACCGTTGATCTGTAAAACGCCGCCGGTGGCCGGATCGACCTTCAGCGCCTTCAGGTGCTCGACCAGCGAATCGGCGATGGCCTTGCCGATGCCTTCATTGTTGAACGAGACATAGAAGTCGGCCGGCGCTGTCGGGATTGGCCGGTCATAGGCTATGACCTTGATGCCCTGGCTCTGCGCCAGCTTGACCAGCGAGGCGGCGGCGGTCGAGTCGACGGGGTCGAGCACAATCGCCTTGGCGCCCTGCGAGATCACCGAGTTGAACTGCTGCTGCTGGCGCGAGGCGTCGGCATCGGCGTTCTGGTAGAGCACCTTGCAGCCCGGGCACAGCTTCTTCATCTCGGCGGCGAAGCCGGGATAATCATGCTGTTCGTAACGGGTCGAGGCCTGGTCAGGCATCAGGAAGGCGACGGTGGCGTCGGTGACTTCGGCTGCCTTGGCGATAGCGGCGGTGCCTGCCAGCAGCGACAGCGCAAGCGCTGCCATGCCGGCGGACTTGCCAGTGGACTTCAATGAAATTGAAAGTTTGGTCATTCGGTCTTCTCCGTTTCTGGATATGTTGTAAGAAGGTCGTGACTGCTTTGGTGGTCTGAAGACACCCATCCACCCTCGCCCCAATTGAAGGGGTACCAGGGTCCGGCGCTGGACTTTCGAGCCGCGCCGACGTCCTCCGCCGACGGAGGAATTCGAGACAAGCGTTCTCCATCACGAACCGCTCAACGCGGCTCACGTCCGTCATGCAAAAGAAAAATCCTCCCTTGGTTCCTCCCTGGCTCCTCCGTTAAGCGGCTTTTCCCGCGTTGATGTTGTCGGCCAGCAGGCGCCTGAAGCGCGAGGGCGGCATGCCCTTCTCCGCCAGGAACTGCCGGTTGAAATTGGACAGGTTGTTGAAGCCGACCTCGTAGCAGATGTCGGTGATCGAGGCCTGCTCGTCGCTCATCAGGATCTGGCAGGCGAGATTGATGCGCAGCCGCTTGACATACTGCACCAGCGACATGCCGGTGTGGCGGCGAAACGAGCGCGAGAAGGCCCCGGTCGACTGGCCGGCGATGGCGGCGAGATCCGCCTCGTCGAACAGCTGCGTCAGGTTCTCCCTGATATAGGCGAGCGCCTTGTTCATGCCGGCGGTCATGTAGCCCGACGGATCGGGCCGATAGCTGGCGCTGGCCAGCAGCTGGAATTCCTGGGCGCGGCTTAGCAGGCCGGCGATCATCATGAACAGCTCGATGCGGCGCACGCCCTGCGCCTGCATCATCTCTTCCATCAATGGCGCCAGCGCCTTGCTGGTGCGGTTGGAAAACAGCACGCCGCGCCGCGACGCCTCGAGCAGAGCCGCAAGCCCCGCCAGCTCCGGCAGCACATGCATGGCATCGCCGATGAAACTTTCGGAAAACTGAATGATGCGGCCGCGCAGCGGGATCGAGCTGTCCTTGGGGATGTCGCTGACCCAATTGTGCGGCAGGTTCGGCCCCGTCAGCACCAGATTGCCCGGCTCGAACTCGCCGATGAAGTCGCCGACGAAATAGCGGCCGTTGGTGAAGATTACCTGATGCAGTTCATATTCTGGATGGAAGTGCCAGCGCACCGTATGGAAGGGGTAGCCATGCGACCACGCCTTGAAGGACTCCCCGCGTCGTATCTGGACAACTTCCAGGTCCGGTTCCATGTCCGTTTCCTCCCGGCCGGCACGGATATTTGCCGCGTTCGGCCCAATTCCCTAAACCGGCCGAATTGGTTTCGGCTCTGCATTTCAAGAGCCACGGTACCGGCTCATGACAACAGGCGCCACCACGATTCAAGACAATGGATGATACTTTTTTAACCGGAAGGGCGCGCTCAGAGGCGCTATTCGGGCAGAACAGGTCAGTCTTGCTGACGCGTTCGCTCGACTGACCAACGAGAACACTACCGCCCGAAACGGAATTCCAACGTGTCCGGTGGGCGCCTGGCCTATCGCAAGAACAGCGTGTTCAGGCGCTGTTGCAGCGCCGTCATCGTAGTTCAGCTGGTGCGCAGCGCACCACCCGCCACCGTCGCGAGCGGCGTAACCATGTCAGGCACCAGTATGTCGTGGCGGCGCGCGAAGCTGACCAGCGTGGCCCGCACCGTCTCCGGATCGATTTCGCCGACGATGCCCGCCTTGCAAGCGTTGAGTGCGATGGCATGGGCGCCGTTGCGGCCGGCGCTCGGCCAGTCCTGCAGCAGTGCATAGGCTTCCATCACGCTGTCGATCATCCTCGGAAAGCCCATTCCGACCAGAAGTGTGACCGGTTCTTCGAATTGCCCGCGATTCATGGCTTGTACCTCCTCT
>NZ_RZRR01000254.1:0-6362 GCF_003998555.1 Mesorhizobium sp. M7A.F.Ca.CA.002.09.1.1
CGCTACGCCTTGGCAGGCCTATAGAGGTGGACGCTGGAAATGGATAGCTGTGATTTTGGCGGCAGTAGGACCGACTGCGGCTAACGCATTCACTACGTCAATCGGTTTGAGACGACCGGAACAGCAACTGGAACCAAGGCAGAGATCAAGCAGCCTATGGCGCTGATCGCGTTGAGATTACAACGGCGGCAACGGCACCAGATCTGAGGACGAAAAATGATCGACAAGAAATCTGAGACTGAAGCTGAAAAAGAGATCTGTGAAGTCGTGGGCCGAATCGTACTCATGGCTTCACTCTTAGACAATCAGTTAAATGCCGTCTTGGTGGCAGCTCTATCTCTTGGCGGGAAGGCGCTGACACTCGCGGTTGTCGCTGCCCTGGACCCGGCCCGAAAAGTTGAAATCCTGAAGGCATTTGTCACGCAGATATCCAACGACGAATGGAAGAAGCCAGTCCTGCGTTACGCAGACGGCGTTGAAAAAGTAAACCGGGCTCGGAACCTCGCCGCCCACAGTATGGTTATCGACAGCGGTGGAGAACATGTTCTAGCGACCAATAGCGTTGCGAAATTATTGAAGGCTACTGATCGTAAAAGCCGAGCGATCAAACGTGTGCCGCTCAACACGCTGAGCAATGCTTCAGATCTCGCGCTGAAAGTCTATAAAGAGGGTGAGAGCGTTATCGCCAATTTTGGTCGAGTTGAGTTGGAGAGAAATCGACGGGGAGCAGCGGCGCAACGCTAGATCATTCGGAATCCAATTGTCTGCGGCTTCGTTGGATGCCAATCAGCCGATCATGAAAAGAGTCGCACTACCGATATCCTAGATCGGCCGAGGCTTATGTGCGTCGCGCCGACCGCTAAATAATCATGCCGGGAAATGAGCTTCTTTGATGAGTTGGAATATTCTCGCTGCGCTTCCGAACATCGTCGTCACAGACCCGATTGAGGGAGAACAATTCTCCATGATCGGCAGCGATGACGCGCGCCTGTCCGATAATTTTGCCCTGCAGCCAAATCTAAAAGCATTCTTCCGAAGGTTTACAAACAGCCACGGAGTGAGGATTACGCCCGCAGCGCTCGTTGCGAGATCTGATACGCCCGCCGAGTTTCTCAACAGCGAAGCTGTCTCGGGTTTTCGAGATGCCGTTGCCGCGTCCATCATCCCATTTGCACGCGCTGCGGCCATAACTCATCGCAATTATTCCCGACCGATGTACTCTGACTCTTTCGATCTTTATCCTTGGATGGTCGATCGGAATGGCGAGCACCTCATCGCGAACACTCCGGCCGTAAGCGCACTTCATCAGATCAAAGGATTTAGGGGGCTTTCCTCGCCAGGACTTTCGGTCGTCCAGATTCGCGATTGGGACATTGATGAAGCGTTACTAAAAGTTTTGCTAGACTGGTGGAGGAAGAGATTTTCCGGCGGAACGCCACACTGGGAACAACTTGCGCTATTTCGCTCTCTGAACGCTGCTAATGCCGCAATGCAAATGCCGCAAAGCGCGGGCGCCACGATATATGACTGGGGCCGATCCCTGTCGCTTTGGATAAGCGCATTTGAGATACTCGTGCACCCTGGCCCTGGCGGTGAAGCCAACCGCGCGAAAGTATTTGCATTGATTGAACGCGGTGAATGGGAGCGTGAAGCAGTTCGCGAAAAAGTCCATGATGTGCGGTTGAGCAAAAAGAGCGTCGTAAGAAAAGCATTTCCCAGCTATCTGTATGCTCTCGCTTACCAAGCGAGAAACAATTTTCTCCATGGCGAGCCAGTTGGACGGGAGCACTTGGTTTTACCTTCCGGTCAGCCCGTTGGGTTTTTGGTCTCGGCGCTTTATCGAAACGCAATTGCGACATTTGTAGATCTGACAGCTACCGTAAGCATCGACGGAAAGGCGTCTGTTGGAGCAATCGCACAGGCAATATCTGAAATGTCCGACCGTCGAAGAGTTCCGCGCACTGTAGAAGATGCCTTCATTAAGGCCATGGCTCCTAAGCCGGAAACCGAAGACGACGATGAGTAGCGACAACAGCCATTCCCGCAGCTATGCACTTTAAAAGAACCTGCTGGTCGAGCACTGCAGCGGCGCTGAAATCCGCCCTTCACGCGATGACCCTGTCGCCTGCAGCGAACCGCAGGCGCCCTATTCCGCGGCCAACGCCGTGACCTCGCGGCGGAAGGGCAGTGCGTCGCCGATATCGGCTTCATCCAGCTCGCGCGCGAAGCGGTGACCGGCATAGGTTGCCCAGGCGATCGGACCCGGCGCCTCGGCGTCGCCGATGATTTTGATCGAGCGGATTCCGCTGTCGGCCCATTCGTCCCGCCGCGCCTTCAATTCCTGCCAGACACTATCGTCCTGGTGGCGTGACGTGACCAGCACCACGGCGTCCGCGGCGATGTCAAATTGGCTGCCCGTATAGGCGCACGCCGTGGCAACACCGCCCGGCACGATGCGCGTCACAGTCCGGTTCAGCACGATCTCGACGCCGAGTTCGGCCAGCCGGCGATGGACGGCGCCCTGCTCCAGCGTGTTGCGGGTCCAGTCGGATACATAGGCCGACGGCGTCACCAGCGTCACCTTCGCGCCCTGGCGCGCCATCAGCTCGGCCAGAACGCCACCCATGTAGTAGTGGTCGTCGTCGAACAGCACGACACTGCCGGTCGGCACAGTGCCGGCCATCAGATCGTCCGGCGTGTAGACCGGCATGGCCGGGTCGATCGGCATCGGCACGACATGCGCGCGCGCCACGCCGTCTCGGCGCCATGTCGAGCCGGTGGCAAGCGCAATGTTCTGAAAGCCGAAGTCCAGTATCTCCTGCGCCGACAATCGGCTTTCGAAATAGACGTCGACATTGGACATCTGGCTGATCTGGTACTGGCGGTAGTCGCGCACGCGTCCCCATGCCGAGAGACCAGGCAAGCGGCACTCGCGCGCCACGCGGCCGCCAAGTTCGGTGCCGGCCTCGGCGATGGCCACCTGATAGCCGCGCAGGCCGAGCGCACGCGCCGCCTCCAGCCCGGCCGGGCCGGCGCCGACGATCAGCACGCTGTCGCTATCGCCCTTGGCCTGCATGCGTTCGGGATGCCAGCCCTTGCGCCATTCCTCCATGAAGGTCGGGTTCTGCGTGCAGCGCGAGATCGACATGGTCATGTCGCCGGTGATGCAGATGTTGCAGCCGATGCATTCGCGAATGTCCTCGATGCGCCCCTCCTCCACCTTCTTCGGCAGGAAGGGATCGGCAATCGATGGGCGCGCGCAGCCGATGAAATCCAGCGTGCCGGACTTGATCATCTTCACCATCACATCCGGCGAGGTGAAGCGACCGACGCCTACGACCGGCTTCGAGGTCAGTTTCTTGATGCCGGACACCAGGCTCTCCTGCGCGCCCTCCTCCTTGAACCGCGACGGCCCGGAGCAGTCCTCCCAGGCGCCATGCGCCAGGTCCCAGAGGTCGGGCAGATCGGCATGCATCTCGATCATGTCGCGCACTTCGGAATTGGCGAAGCCGAGCTCACCGATCATCTCGTCCAGCGACAGCCGCAGCGTCAGGCCGCACGTGTCGCCGATAGCGTCCCTGCCCTCTTCGATCAGCTCACGCATCAGCCGCGAGCGGTTCTCCAGCGAGCCGCCATATTCGTCGCTGCGCTGGTTGGTGGCCGTGGACAGGAAGTGCTGGATGATGCCGAAGCCATGCGCGCCGTAGAGGCACACCAAATCGAAGCCCGCGAGCCTCGCCCGTTTGAAGGCATTGCGATGCCAGCGGCGCAGGTCGCGAATATCCTGCTTGTCCATGGCGCGCGCCTGCACCGGATCGTTGGTGAAGGTGCGGATCGGCAGGGCCGACGGCCCGCGCGGCACTTCCTTGGTGTAGAGGTTCGGCCCGTTGATGCCTGAGTAGGCCAGCTGGATGCCGGCCAGCGCGCCATGCTGGTGCATTGCCTTGGCCATCTTCGCCAGCGCCGGAATATCGGCATCGTCCCACAGCCTGAGCTCGATGAAGGGCGTGATCTCCGATGTGTGGTGCATCTCGGTTTGCTCGGTGAAGATGACGCCCCAGCCGCCTTCCGACTTGGTGCGGCGCATCTCGGCCGCGGCCGAAGGGTCGCGATAGCCGCCGCCATTGCAATGCGGCACCTGATAGAAGCGGTTCTTGGCGGTCACCGGACCGATCTTCACGGGCTCAAACAGAATATCATAACGCGGATCGCGCATGGAACGTGCCTTCCTGCCAGCGTCGCCCTGCAGCACGCCCGATCATGGTTTCGAGGCGTGACGCAAGCCGGCCAGCCCAGTGGGTTGATGCCGTGAGACCATTCATAAGTTGCGGCAAGCGCCGGAAAACAACAGATTTCTTCTGTGCCGGTTAGGCCGCGCCTAATCGCACACATCCGGATTAGCATCCGCTGAATCCCGACTGAGCCAAATGCGACTTCAAGGCCCCGGCCACGCGATGCTAGAAGTACCGACGGCCAATGAGACACAAGACGCATGGACAGCATCCAGATCCTCGAAAAGCTGCTCGCATTCCCGACGGTGAGCCGCGACTCGAACCTCGCCCTCGTCAACTACGTGGCGGACCTGCTAGACGCACACGGCACTGCCAGCCAGATCATCCACAGCGAGGACGGCCACAAGGCCAACCTCTTTGCCACCATCGGACCGACTGATGCTTCCGGCATCATGCTGTCCGGTCACACCGACGTCGTTCCCGTCGACGGCCAGGCCTGGACGCTGCCGCCCTTCGAGATGACGAACCGTGACGGCAAGCTTTACGGACGCGGCGCGGCCGACATGAAGGGTTTTGTGGCCTGCGCGCTCGCCGCGTGCCTCAAGGCCGCGAAAATGACGCTGAAGACGCCTCTGCACCTGGCACTCTCCTACGACGAGGAGATCGGCTGCATCGGTGTGCGCAGCCTGGTCGACATGCTGCAAGCGGCCCCGCATCGGCCGCTGCTATGCATTGTCGGCGAGCCGACCGATATGCAGGTGGCGACGGGGCACAAGGGCAAGCTTGCCGCACGCGCGCTTTGCAAGGGGCGCGAAGGCCATTCGGCGCTGGCCCCGCTGGCGCTCAACGCCATCCATCTCGGCTGCGACTTCGTCGCCGCCTTGCGCCGCGAACAGGACCGGCTGGTGCGCGATGGCGCCCGCGACGGCGACTACGACATCTCATACACGACCGTCCATGTCGGCAAGATCAACGCAGGCGTGGCGCTGAACATCGTGCCGAACCTTTGCCAGGTCGACTTCGAGATCCGCAATGTCGCAGCCGACGACCCGCACGAGATTCTCGACCGCCTGCGCAAGGAGGCTGCTCATATTGCTTCCGAAGCCTCGACCATCGCGCCCGAGGCAGCAATCGACATCGACATCACCAACACCTATCCCGGCCTGGACACGCCAGCCAGTTCGCAAGCCGTCGCCTTCGTCAAATCGCTGACCGGCGCCAACAATACCATCAAGATGGCCTTCGGCACGGAAGGCGGCCTGTTCAGCCGCGATCTCGGCACGCCGACGGTCGTGTGCGGACCGGGGTCGATGGCGCAAGGGCACAAGCCGGACGAATTCGTCAGCGTCGAGCAGATGCGCCGCTGCGACAACATGCTGGAAAAATTGCTGAAGCGGCTTGCCGACCAGCAACTGGCGTAAGCGGGCGCTACTTCTGCGGAAGCGCTGCCTGGCCGACGGCCCGCTCGGCGCCGAACACACCTTGCTCGACGACAAAATGCCGGCAGTGGTCGATGAACGCCTGGGCGGATTGCGTACGATGTTCGGAATTGGGCAAGGCGACGCCCATGGTCAGCGGCCGCAGGTCACCGTCCAACGGCACGAAGACGAGCGGCTTGCCGTCCGGCGCCAGCGTGTTGAGCGGCCGCATGTTGGCGATGCCGTAGCCGAAGCCGTTGGCCACCATGGAGCGCATGACCGCAATGTCGCCGGTGCGCTCGGCAATGTTGGGCCGGATCCCTCGCTGGTGGAATGCCGACAGGAAATATTCGCGGCTGTACGGCAGGTCGAGCAGCACCATCGGCTCGTCGGCCAGTTCCTCCGTCGTGATCGACGCCTTGGCCGCGAAACGATGGCCCGCCGGCAGCATGACATAGGCCGGCACCAACATCAGCGGCTCGAAGGTCATATCCTGCGACAGTTCGAGATCGTAGGTCAGGGCAAGGTCGATTTCACCGCGCTGCAGCATCTCAAGCAATTGCCCCTGATTGCGCTCGAACTGGCGCACGCGCACATCGGGATAAGCACGCTCGAACCGCATGCGCAGCGCCGGCAGCACGATCTGCGCAAAGGTCAGCAGGCATCCCACCGCCAGCGGGCCGCGCACCTTCTCGGCAAAATCGCCGGCGAC
>NZ_RZRR01000255.1:0-6361 GCF_003998555.1 Mesorhizobium sp. M7A.F.Ca.CA.002.09.1.1
GCCGTCGAACCGCCGCTCGATCCGGCCGGTGGTTCGCATCGGGTCGCCTGCCATTTCCCGGAGCCGGTCAACACTTTCAGGGCTGTCTGAGTAGCCTGCCGAATTCACCCGAAGGAATTTTGATCGTGACTGAGGACCATTCCGCGAATGCCGGTACGGCAGAACCCGCGCGCTTGCCGCTCGAAGGCATCAAGGTTCTCGATCTCTCGCGTGTGCTGGCCGGGCCGTGGGCAACGATGAGCCTTGCCGATCTCGGCGCCGAGATCTGGAAGATCGAGAACATCGACGGCGGCGACGACACCAGGGCGTGGTCGGTGCCGAGCTACAAGGGTGTCTCGACCTACTATCTCTGCGCCAATCGCGGCAAGCAGAGCATCGCGCTCGACATGAAAAGCCCGCAGGGGTTGGCGATCGTGCGCGAGCTGGCGGCGAAGGCCGACATCGTCGTCGAGAATTTCCGCTCAGGTACCGCCGATAGGCTCGGCGTCGGTTTCAAGGAGCTCAGCGCGTCAAATCCGCGGCTGATCTACTGTTCGATCTCCGGCTACGGCCAGACCGGGCCCGATGCCGGACGGCCCGGCTATGATTTCGTCATGCAGGCCGAAAGCGGCCTCATGGCCATCACCGGCGAGAGCAATGGCGAACCGATGCGTGTCGGCGTCGCCATCACCGATATCGTCTGCGGCATGGTCGCCACGCAGTCGATCCTGGCGGCGCTTTACGAGCGCGCGACGACCGGCAAGGGCCAGTTCCTCGACCTGTCGCTGATCGACTGCGCGCTCAGCCTGCTGATCAATGTCGGCAGCGGTTACCTTAACACCGGCCAAGAGGTCGCCCGCTACGGCAATGCCCATCCGACGGTCGTTCCCTATCAGATATTCGAAGCCTCCGATGGCAGCTTTGCGCTGGCGGTCGGCAATGACCGCCAGTTCGCGGCGCTGTGCGAGAAGGTCGTTGATCTGCCACATCTGGCTGGGGATTCGCGCTTCATCAAAGCAGGGGCGCGCGCCACCAACCGTGAGGCGCTGATCCCGCAACTAGCCGCCGTCTTCAAGACCAAGCCACGTGACCACTGGATGGCCACCTGTGCCGCCGCCAGCGTGCCGGCCGGCACGGTAAAATCGATACCGGAAGTCTTCGACAGTCCCAATGTGCGCGAGCGTGGCCTCGTCCAGACCTTGCCGCATCCGCATCTCGGCTCCGTCGCCATGGTGCGCCCGGCGCAGGGACTTGCCGCGCAGCTGACCGCGGACTTCACCGCGCCGCCGATGCTGGGCCAGGACACAGCTGCCGTGCTGGCCGACGTGCTCGGCTATAGCGCCGAGATCATCGACCAGCTGATCGGCACCGGCGCCATCGGCGTCTATACGCCGGCCGCCGAACCGATCCCCGCCTGATCTTCATGGAGCTTGACGGGCCTTCGTCTCGCATTTGCAGGTCGACTGAATGGTTCTTCAACAGGGCGAAGAGCCGTTCCTTGTTTTGGGGCAATCCCCTGGGGAAAGCGCTATGCGCTTTTCCCGGGAAACCGCTTCACCTTTTCTGGAATTGCTCGGCCGGCTACTTCTGCTGGCCGTAATTCTTGTAGCGCCCGCGAATGGCGGGGATCTCGCTGCCCTCGATGAGCACCGGCGTGCCGGCGCTGCGCGCCAAAAGGTACTGCCGCGCCAGGGTTTCCAGCTTGATGGTGCGGATGAGCGCCGTGTCGAGATCGCCGCCGAAGGCGATCATGCCATGATTGGCGAGCAGGCAAGCCGTGCGGTCCTTGAGCGCGACGACGGCAACCTTGGCCAGTTCGCTTGACGCGAAAAGCGCATAGTCCGAGCAGCGCACATCATCGCCGCCGAAGCCCGCCACCATGTAGTGGAACAGTGGCAGCGGTTCACGCAGGCACGACAGCGCCACGCAATGGTCGGGATGGGCATGCACGACGGCGCCGGCCTCGGGAAACGCCTTGTAGATTTCGGCGTGCATCTCCCATTCGCTCGACGGCCGGAACGCAGCGTCCCAGGATCCATCGAGCTGCATCGCCACCATTTGCTCCGGCCGCAAGGCGCTTGTGGCTATTCCCGTCGGCGTGATCAGCATGCCGCCTGTCGTGCGCACGCTGATGTTTCCGGTGGTGCCGACATTCATCCCGCTGGCGTCCAGCGTCTGCGTCGTGGTGATCAGGCTCGTGCGTTCGATTTCGAGTTCCATCACGATGCTCTCCTTGCCGGTGGCCATGTGTCGATCGCCGGCGCAATAGTGCTCGGCCGTGTCATGTCTTGCAGAACGTCGGTGAAGATATCGGGGCCGCCGAGCTTTCCCGATTTCAGCATCAGCGCCAGCGGATCGGAGGGCCGGCCGGGGAGGTGAGCGATGGCGCGCGACAGTCCGGGGCCCTCATAGGCGCCCATGGCGATCCGGTCGATGCCGAGCGCCTTCACCACCGAACCGGCGGTCTCGCCGCCGGCGACGACGAGCCGGCGGACGCCGAGTTCGCGCACCAGAATCTGGGCAATCCCGGCCAGGATCTCTTCCGCCCTTGCCGCCACCATATCGCGGCCATGCGCCTGCTGCAGCGCTTCGACGGTCGCTTGCGGCGCTGTCGTAGCAATGGCGATCATCGCGCCGGGCAAATGCCGTTGGGCGAAGGTACGCGCTTCGGCCATGACATCGGCGCCGGCAAAGGCGCTGGCAAGGTCAATCGTCAGCAGTGGATTGTTTTGCGCAAAACGCTCGAGCTGTTCGATGGTGCGGTCGGCGACGCTGCCGGCCAGCACCGCTGCCGGCCCTTCGACGGCCGGCAGGCTGGCGGCAACGAGATCGCCTGAATCCAGCAGCCCATGCGTGAGCCAGGCCGGTGGCAGATGCGCGGCGACTGAGGAATTGCCGGTCATCAGCGGCAGGTCGAAGGTGGCTTCCGCGATCGCCGCCAGATCGCGCTCGCGGATGGTGTCGGTGACCAGCAGCGTCTCGCCGCGCCTGCTTTGCTCTCCTATAGCGCTCCGGATGGCTCCAGCGCCGGCGTCGACGACGAGATAGGGCACCAGCCCGACCTTGCCCCTGCTCTGCGCCTGCAGCACGCGAACCAGATTGGAATCGGTCATCGGCGTCAGCGGATCGAAGCGCTTGGGCGACTCAGCAAGCAGCTGGGGACCGCCGAACATATGCCCCTGATAGACGGTGCGCCCAGTCTCACACAGCGCGGGGGCGAACAGTGTGACGCCGCCGCCAAGGCGCTCGAGCAGCGCTTCGGCGCAAGGACCGATATTGCCCGCGGGCGTCGAATCGAAGGTGGCGCAATATTTGAAGAAGATCTGCCGCGCGCCAGCTTCGACCAGCCGGTCCGCGGCCTCCAGCACCTGGCGCACCGCATCGCTGGCTGCGATGACGCGGGTCTTCAGCAGGATCACATGGGCAAGATTGCCTGATGGGATCGGCGCGTCCAGCCCGACCGTGCATCCCGTCGGAATGCCGCGCGCGACCAGCATCGACGCCAGCTCGGTGCCGCCGGTCAGATCGTCGGCAATGGCGCCGAACAGCAAGGAAGGCATCGACGCGGTCATGCGGCCCGTCTCATGTCTGCCGGTTTCGGGGCGGCTTGTCTCATGTCGGTGGTCAGGCCATTCGTGGTATCATATACACAAGCCACGCGACGCAGGCGACGCCTGCGCTGTTGCAAGAACGGAGAGCGGATGTGACTGCTTCTATCGCGCCGATCGCGCGCGACAATCTGACGACGCGTGTCTATGAGGAGCTTCGCCGTGCCATGATGGAAGGCCGTTTCTGGCCGGGCCATCGCTTCAAGATCCGCGACCTTGCCGCCAGCCTTCAGGTGTCTGAGACGCCGGTGCGCGAGGCGCTGATGCAGTTGGTGCGCGAAAAAGGCCTGGAGATGGAGGCCGGCCGTTCGATCACCGTCGCCCAGCTGTCGCTGGCTCAGTATCTGGAACTGCGCAGCATCAGGCTGCATCTCGAAGGCATGGCGGGTGCCGCGGCAACGACGCGCATCGAGCCGCGCGAGATCGACCGTCTGGCGGCGGTGCATGAGAAACTCATTGCGAACGAGGACAATGGCCGCTGGTTCGAAGCCGTCCGCGACAATTGGGAATTCCATCACTCCATCTACCAGGCGGCGCAAATGCCGGAGCTGCTGGCCATCATTGAGGGAATCTGGCTGCGCAACGGACCGCTGGTGAACTACCAGTACCCTCACGCCCGGCCGACCTATGACGGCCGCCACCGGCATCTCGACATTCTTGAAGCGCTGCGGGCGCGCGACGAGAACGGTGTGCGCAAGGGCATTCAGCAGGACATGATCGAAGGCGGCCGCCTGCTGGTCAAGGTTCTCGAACGGCTGAACGACGGCGCGGTCACGCCGGAGGAACTGCGCCGCGCTGCGCAGAACGGCCGACTGGTGTCGGCCACCGGCTGAACAGTTTGTTCCTTTCCACCGCATTGGCGCCGGTCACGCCACCTGCGCCGCGGCGGCCATGCCCGCATCGGCAGCCTGCAGGGCGAGATCTATATCTTTTGCGGTGTGCGCAGCACTCAGGAACATGTTGTGCCGGGGATGGAAATAAGCGCCTTCGCGCAAGGCGGCCGAGCAGAATGCGTTGGCTAGCTTGAATTCGGCATCGCCGTCGAACAGCACCATCGGCATCGACACCGGACCTGTCTGTCGCAGCGAAAGACCATGCTTCTTCGCTGCAGCATCGAGGCCTGAGCGCAGCCTGTCGCCGGCCTGTGTCATGTGGGTGACGGCGTCGGTATCGCGCAGCGTGCTGATGGTAGCGATCGCCGCGGCCATTGCGACGGCGCCGTACCAGAAAGAACCCGTCACATAGACCTTGGTCGCGGCTTCGCGAAACCGGTCGGTGCCTGCGATGGCGGCCAGCGGATAGCCATTGGCGATCGCCTTCGAGAAGGCGGACAGGTCCGGCCGTACGCCGAGCGGCTCCCAGCTGCCGGCGAGGTCGATGCGGAAGCCGGCGCGCACATCGTCGACGATCAATGCCGCATCGGCAGCGGTGGTGAGTTCGCGCGCCCGTTTGGCGAAGGCGGCGGTCGGCAGTTCCTGGTCGCGGGCGATGTCGTGCCGGAAGGCAGTGACGACGACAGCAGCGAGATCGTTGCCGGCCTGCTCGACGGCCACTTCGAGGCTGGCGACGTCATTGTAGTCGAAATGGATCAGATGGGCGCGGTCCTCGGCGGTGACGCCGGCCAGCGATGGCGTGCACCACGGCACGGCACCGTGGTAGGAGCCGCGCGCGACCAGCACCTTGCGTCGGCCGGTGCCGGCGCGCGCGATCGTCACGCAGGCCGTGGTGGCGTCGGTGCCGTTCTTCTGCAGCATTGCCCAGTCGGCATGCGCGACCGTCTTGACCAGCAGCTCCGCCAGTTCGACCAATACCTCGCCGGGGCCGTTCATCGCATCGCCGAGGCGACGCTGCCGGGCGGCAGCCTCTTCGACTGCTTGATGATGGTGGCCGAGAATGTTGGGCCCCCAACTGCACATCAGGTCGATGTATTCGTGCCCGTCGACGTCCCAGACCCGGCAGCCGTCGGCGCGTTCGAAGAATTGTGGATAGGCGGAGCCGAGATAGCGCGTCGCCATGTGTCCCCACATGCCGCCCGGAATGACCGAGGCCGCACGCTCGCGCAGCAACTGGTCCTTGGAGTTGATCAGGGAAGGCATGACGAGGTCTCCGCTCATTGATATATCATATATTGAATTTGATGTTGGAAGAACAGGATTTGCTGGCCTTCCGGGATGGAGAACAGGGAGGCGACTGTCGCCTCCCCGTATTGTTTTGCTCAGTGGCTGAGTTCTGCCAGCGGCAGGTTGCAGCAGGCGCTGTAGCGCACGCCCTTGACGTCCGACTTGTAGGCCAGGATCAGGTTCGGGCTGATCAGCGGCAGGATGATCCTGTCCTTGATCATCTCCTCGCCGGCCTGGTGCCACAGCTTGGCGGCCTCGTCGCCGCTTGCCGCAAGGGCTGCCTTGTAGATATCCGCTTCCTTCGGGTTGAGCACCGACGGGTCGCGCTCCGCGCCGGCACGGCGCGACCAAGGGCTGCCCTTCGTCATTGCGAAATAGTCGATGTATTGCGAGGTGCCGTAATAGTCCGGCGCGTAGAACACCGCCGTCATCGGGATGCCGTCGCCATTGACGCGCTCGCGCCAATTGGCGAAGGGGATCGGCTGCAGGTCGAGCTTGATGTTGATCTTGGCCAGATCCTGCTGGACCTTCTGCATCAAGAGCGAGAGATCGACGCCGTAGACGTTCATGCCGGGGAACGCTGCCTCCATCTCGAAGCCGTCGGCGTGTCCGGCCTTGGCCAGAAGTTCCTTTGCCTTGGCAACGTCATAGGGC
>NZ_RZRR01000256.1:0-6353 GCF_003998555.1 Mesorhizobium sp. M7A.F.Ca.CA.002.09.1.1
GGCCATCTTCGAGGAGCGGGACCTGATCGGAAACGCGGCCCGCCTCGAGACGTCGTTCCAGGCCGGCATCCGCTCATTTGCCGATCACCCGCTTGTCGGCGAAGCGCGGGGCACCGGTCTTATCGGCGCCGTTGAGCTGGTGGCAGACAAGGCGACGAAACGCCCCTTCGTCAAGGTTGGGCGCGCAGGGGGTATCGCAGCAGGCTTCGGCCACGAGGAAGGCCTCATCTTCCGCGCCATCGGCGATCAGCTCGCGCTCTGCCCGCCGATGATCTCGACAGAAGACGATGTGAAAGAAATCATGACGCGCATGGGCCGGACGCTTGAGCGCCTGACCGGTGCGGTTGCCAAGGAGGGACTTGAATGACCCGCATGAAAGCCGAACCGGTCGTCCATATCGACGACGAACGCTTTCGGGTCACCGAATGGCGCTTTGCCGCCGGGGCCGAGACCGGCTGGCACATCCATGGCCATGACTACGTCATCGTGCCGCTTACGGACGGCAAGCTCGGTCTCGAAGGCCCGGACGGCGCGCAGTCGCAAGCCGCCCTCACTCAAGGGGTGCCCTATTCGCGGCGGACGGGTGTGGCCCACAACATCATCAATGCCGGCGATGCGCCGCTGGCCTTCCTGGAGGTCGAGGTCGTTGAGGCCGGCGATCTCGCAGCCAGGCGGCTCGCCGTGCTTGACCGGTTCCTCGCTGCCTGGAACGCTCGCGATGTGGGCGCGCTGATGGACTGCATGGCTGAGAATTGCGCTTTCCACGGCTCGGCCGGACCCGATGCCGAAGGGCGCAAGCATATGGGGCGTGACGCCGTGCGCGCCGCCTATGCAGCGCTGTTCGATGCTTTCCCGAAGGCCGCGTGGACCAGGGGACGGCACGTCGTGACGGGCGACACCGGGCTTTCATCATGGCGCTTCGTCGGCACCACGGCAGCGGGGCAGCAAATCGAAGTCGACGGCTGCGATATCTTCGCTTTCTCGGGGGAGCTCATAGCGCTCAAGGATTCCTACCGCAAAGCGCGAGGGTAGCGAAAATCTGAATTCATCGGGCGACGAAGGGCGGTCCAAGCGGGCCGCCCTCGTTTTTTGTCCAAAGGCAAGATCCTACGAAAGGGCCGGGCTTACCCGGCCCATCTTCTTACTTGAGCAAGGCTTCCATCGGTACCGGCTCGGAAATCGTCCAGTTGCCTACAACACCCGGCTTGCCGGCCTTGGTCTCGACGATCAGGTACCGCGTCTGGTTCTGGTGATGCAGTTCCGGCGTGAAGGTACGAGGCCCGAACAGCGTCGGCTCGTTCTTCATCTTCTCCAGTTCCGCGACGACGGCGTCGGCATCGGTCGTGCCTGCACGCTCCACCGCCTTGGCCCAGACGTCGACCATGACGTAACCCGGAAAGACATACTGGCTCGAGGGATCGGCGCCTGTCTTCGCCTTGTAGGTGGCATTGAACTTCAGCACTTCCGGATTGGGATCGTCGCCATAGATCGATCCCTGAACGGGGACGTAGAAGTTCGTCAGATCGGGCACAGCGGATAGCCAATAGCTACCGTCGACGCCCGAGCCATTCAGGATCATGGAGTTGATGCCCGCGGCACGAAGCTGCTTGATGGCCGAAACAGCGCCCGGCATCATTGTGCAAAGCATGATCGCATCCGGCTCCTTCGGCAGAGACTTGATGCGGGTGATCTGCGCGGCGATGGAGGCGTCCTCGTTCTTGAAGGTGTCTTCACCGACAAGCTTCGCGCCCTGGGCTTCGAGCTTCGGCATCATCCAGTCGAAGCCGTCGCAGATGCCCTTGTTGTAGGCCGTCCAGGTATCGAGCAGACGGTAGAAGTCCTTTGCGCCTTTTTCCTTGAATGCCCACTCGGCCATGGTCGCGCCCTGCACGGGCGCCAGCACCGACGCGGAGAAGCTGTGCGGGCCGACACCCTGGATACCGGCCTTGACCGATTCCGCGCACAGGAAGAAGGAGATACGGCCCGCGTCCTCGGCCGCGAGCGCAGCCGGCGATCCGAAGTCGTAGTCGCACGAGACGACCACGAGATCCGCGCCCTGGTCGAGCACGGAGAGGCCCGCCTTGGCGCCTTCGGCCCGGTCGGACTTGGTGTCGGCCTTGACGACCTTGATCTGCTTTCCAAGCAGACCGCCAGCCGCATTGATCTCGTCGATGCGGATCAAGGCCGCCTCCTGCGCAGGCTTGTCATAGGCTTCCATGAAGCCCGACTCCGCAGTGGCGAAGCCGATGACGATGGTCTTGTCATCGGCCAGGGCCGGGTATGCGATGGACATCGAGGCCAGAGCGGTTGCGACAATTCTCATTTTGTATGTCATGCACGTCTCCTTTTTGTTTTCCGGTCGGGCTTGTGCCGCCGGTCACTTGTTGCGACTGCTGCGGGGTAAGGTGATCTCGCGGTTGCCCATGAGTCCGGATGGGCGAAGCGCGAGGATCACGATCATGATGACGCCGAGGGCTATTTCCTGAACCCCTTTCGGGAGGGCGAAAGTGGACTCGCCGAGCGATACGCCTGCCTCCAGCCAGCGCAGCGCCTGGATAAGGGCGGACAGCAGGACGACACCCACCACACCCCCCGACAGGCTGCCCATGCCGCCGACGACGAGCATGGAAAGGGTGATGAAGGTGAGACCGAGATAGAATGTGTCGGGTGTGACCACGCCGATGGAATGAGCCATGAGCGCACCGCCCAGCCCCATCACCGCGCCTGATATGACGAATGCCACCAATCTTTCCCTGGGAATGTCGATACCGGAAGCCGCGGCGGCGGTGGGCTCGTCGCGGGCAGCACGAAGGGCCAGGCCGGACCGGGAGATCGCGTGCGCCCAGGCGATGAAGATCGCGACCACGGCGCCGATGAGATACGGCCAGATCACGCGTACGATCGGAATGCCGACGACCGATGAGGTCGCTCCGGTCACGCTCTCCCAGTTGGAATAAATTGTGTTGATCATGGCGAGCATCGCGAAGGTCGCGATCGAAGCCGCGATGCCCGATAATCGCATCAGCACCCGCCCGAAGATGAGAGCGGCGAGGGCGGCGAACAATGCTGCCAGCATAGCCGATTGCCAGTACGGCAATCGGGTCGCCAGCAGCCATTCGGGCAGTCCCGGCAGCGAACCGCGTTTCATCATCGGATTGATGGTGAGCCACGCGGCCGCGTAGGCGCCAAGGCAGGTGAAGCCGATATGCCCGAAGCTGAGAACGCCCGAATTCCCGATAAAGATGTATAGGCCCACGACGAGGATGACACGGACGAACACGTCGATCACCGTCTGGTTGAAGGGCCGCGATCCGGTCATCACCGTGATCAGCGCGATGGCCAGCAGCAGCAGAGAAAGCAGGACCGGTGTCAGGATTGTGCGGCGGGCAAGCGCGAAGCGGGCGGGCTTTCGCTCGGCAGCCGGGGCACCGGCAGCGGTAGAGTTGGTGAGGGAGGCGACGACACCCATGAAATCAGATCCTTTCCTTGGTGCCGCGCGCGGCAATAAGCCCCTGTGGGCGGAAGAGGAGGACGAGGATGACCGCTCCATAGACAAAGGCATCGCGGAATGGCCGGGCGTCGATGGGCAGCATGACTTGCATGATCACCGAGGCGGCACCCAGCAGGAAGCCGGCGAGCACGGCTCCCCCGAGGCTGCCGAGGCCGCCAATGACGGTGGCGATGAAGGCCATCAACATGATCGAGGCGCCCATCTGGATGTCCAGCGTGCCTGTCTGGGCGCCAAAGATCAGTGCAATGGCGGCGGCCAACGCGCCGGAGAGGGCGAACGCGCCCATGATAACCCGGTTCGCACGCACACCCAGCATTCGGGCCATCGAGAAGTTCTCGGCCGCCGCCCGCATCTCCAGGCCGAAGCGGGTTTGACGCAGGAACAGTGTCAGGCCGATCAGGATGACCATCGTGGCCACGATCGTTATGAGCTGGAGGAGGGGAAGCCTGGCACCAAGGATCTCCACCGGCTGGGACAGTTCGGGCAGCAGCGAGATCGATTTCGGCCGACTGGAGAAAAGCATGAGCAGGAAGTAGCGAATGACGAAACCGAGCGCGAAGGAGGCGATCATCATGGTTGCCGGATTTGCCTGACGGAACCGCCTGAAGACGACGATTTCGCACAGCACCGACAGCCCGGCCCCGCAGAGGAGCACGAATGGCAACAGCAGGTACCACGGCAATTGGCCGGCGAAGACGATGGCCATTGCGTCCGTAGACGGCCATAACAGGGCGAAGACGCAGAAGGCGATGACGTCGCCATGCGCGAAGTTCACGAGCCGCATGACGCCGAAGATGAGGGCAATGCCGAGCGCCCCGAGCGCGTAGAGCGAACCAAGCGAGAGTGCGTCGAACAGGATCTGAAGCATCTCAATTGTCCTCGTAGCCGAAATAGGCAGCCTGGATCGCCTCGCCATTGCCGAGCGTCCGCGCGTCGCCATCGAGCACGATCTGTCCGCCACGCATCAGGATCATCCGCCCGCCCACCATCATCGCCCGGGCCGAGCTCTGCTCAACGATCAGGAGCGTGAGCTGGCGCTGCGCACGCAGCGCGATCAGCCGCTCGTAGACCTGGTCGTTGATGTTGGGGGCGAGGCCCAGTGAAGGCTCGTCGATGGCTACAAGCCGCGGATTGGTCATCAGCGCGCGGCCGATGACCAGCATTTGCTGCTGCCCGCCGGACAGCAATCCCGCCTGCCCGTGCCGCCTCTCTTTCAGCATCGGGAAGGTTGCGTAGACGGCTTCGAGTTCGTCGGCCGCTCGGCTGCGCCAGCCGCGTTCGCGGGCGTGCATGCCGGTTCCGACCAGAAGGTTCTCTTCGGTCGTCAGCGAGCCGAAGACATCGCGCCCCTCCGGCACCATGGAGAATCCGAGCCGGGCGATGTTCTCCGGCGCCTGGCCGGTGATCTCATGACCTGCAAGGTCGATCCGGCCGCCCGCCACCGGCGTAACACCGGCGATCGCGCGCAGCAGCGAAGACTTCCCGGCTCCGTTCGGGCCGGTGATGAACAGGATTTCTCCCTCGTCCATGGAGAAGGAGACATTGCGGACCGCCGTGAGACGGCTGTAGCGGATGGTGATGTCGGAAAGGGCGAGCAGGCTCATTCCATCGCCTCCAGCACAGGCAGGTCGGTGTTCGCGGCCGTGCCCATATAGGCGTGGCGCACCTTCTCGCTGTCGCGGATCGCGGCAGGCGGTCCTTCCTCGATAATCGCTCCGGAATCGAGCACGACGATATGCTGGCAAAGGCCGAGCACCAGCCCGACATTGTGCTCGATGAGCAGGACACCACAGCCGAGATCGCTGGCGATGTGTCTTATCAGGGCGGAAAGCTCCCGCGCCTCCAGTGCGCTCATGCCAGCCGCGGGCTCGTCGAGCAGGATGTATGCGGGCCGTCCCATCAGGGCGCGGCCAATGGCGACGCGGCGCTCGTCCGTGTATGGCAACGTTCCGGCGATGCGGGTACCCAGCGCACCGATGCCTATCCAGTCGAGCATCGCTTCCGCTTCGGCGATGGCAGCGCGCCGGCTCATTCCCAGGCCAACGCCGGTCACTTCCAAATTGTCCAACACAGGCAGGTCGCGGAAGAGCCGCCCACCCTGAAAGGTGCGGGCAATGCCGCGCCGCCGGACCTGATGCGGCTTGAGACCCGTGAGTGCTTCCCCGTCGAGCTTGATGGTGCCTTCCGTCGGTGCCTGGAAGCCGGTCAGCACGTTGACGAGCGTGGTCTTGCCAGCGCCATTCGGGCCGATGAGGCCACTGATGCGGCCGGGCGTAATTTGGAGGTCTACCGATGACAGGGCCTTCAGCCCCGCAAACGATACCGAGACGTTCTCCGCGCTCAGATGACTCATGACCCTTTCCTTCTTTCTACCGACGGAAAGGCGCGAAGCATCCGGCCTTGCGGCCAGCCACGTTGCAAATGTCTTCCCCTGTCGGTTCCGGCGGTCTCTAGCGGACTGCTCGGGTGCCAAATTCACGCCGTTGCCCGGCGTCGTCTTGTCGTTTCGCGCACCGGATTTTGTCTTCCGCCACGCGCGGTCGGTTTTGGCCGGCCGATCTCCTCGCCTCCGGCTCCTCCGCCGGCATTCCCGGCTGACGTCAGCCGGCCAGATGCCCTTCAGCACGCGCCAGCGCGGCGCGCTGTTCGGTTCGCGCGGCAAGCGCGTCTTCCAGCGTCACCGGGACGAAGCGCGCCGGGGTGTGCGGCTGGAGCTGGGCGATAAGGTCCATGTCGGCCGATATCACCACGCCCAGCATCATATACCCGCCACCCGAAACCGCGTCCCGGTGAAGAACGATCGGCTCAGTGCCACTCGGCACCTGGACGGATCCGTAAGGAT
>NZ_RZRR01000257.1:0-6340 GCF_003998555.1 Mesorhizobium sp. M7A.F.Ca.CA.002.09.1.1
GATCTGGACGGCGGCGATCGTGCCGTTGGGGCTTTCGATGACCAGGCCGTTGCGCTCGTTCTCGGTGCTGGCCTTGTCGAGTTCGGCGTTGAGGAATTTTCCGGGCCGGTGTTCGATCCTGACGATACGACCGCGTACCGGGGCGCGGTTCACGTGACAGGAAAAGACATTCATGAACACCGAGATGCGGGTCATCTCGACATTGCCGAGGCCGAGTTCGCGCGGCGGCACGGCCGGCCCGACCGCCGAGATGATGCCGTCGGCGGGGCTGACCACCAAGCGGTCGTCGACCGGCGTGACGCGCTCGGGATCGCGGAAGAAATAAACGCACCAGGCCGTCAGGATCAGACCGATCCAGAACAGGACCGAGGAGAAATAGCCGAGGAAAAGCGTCGCCGCGCCAAAGGCCGCGATGAAGGGATAGCCTTCGCGATGGATCGGTACGAACGCGTTCTTGACCGTATCGACAAGGCTCATCAGCTAAAAACAGGCTCCGTTTCAAGTCCGGCCTCAATAGCCGAAAGCCCCCCTCGCCGCAACGCAACAATCGGCGGCGCGGGCGAACGGGCAAGGGCCTGTCGCCTCAGGATAGCCGAACGCTCCGCGTTCGTGAGGTCGCGACCGGCTCGCATGCCTGTGCCACTGGCGTCAGAATTTCGAGACAATCAGCCCAGATCAGTTGGCACCATCGGCTTCGGCGCGCACAAAATGTTCTTCGATCTCAAGCCTATGGGCATCCGCCAGCGGATCTTCGGCGCCCGACCTCAAGAGCGCGCTCCCGTTGGGAGAGGACACCAAAAACAGCAGTCTACCGTCAGCAGCAACTGTCCAACTGACGACCGATCCTCCCTCGCTCGGAATCAGCATCGATGGCAAAGCAACTGCTCCTGCCGTATCAATTCCAGCCCTGCGCAAAAGAAGGTCGAGGGCTGCTGGTGCCCCGTATTCATCAGCCAGTTCGATGACTGTCGCTATTGAATCAGCGCCGACATGCGACAGCTTCAGACCGACACGTGGAGCACCTTCGCCAAGTAACTCATCAACGCTATCGACCGGTCCGAGGTCGAGTTGCAGTTCTGTACCATCAGCAGCCAGGTACTGGTATGCAGCCGCATGCGTTGGCGTGACTACGCACAAACGCACCCTGCCGGCGTTGGTTACGACCGGAAATGTCATCTGCTTCTCGCCATCTATGTCCAACATCCGTCCTTTGCCGAGCCCGAGCTTAACCTCGGGCTGCGGCAAAGCTGCACAGGCGAGCCCGATGCCCACTTCAAGTCGGCTCGTCATCACTGCTTTCAGATGGAACACCGAACGATGGCGCAATCGAGGTTCGCGCCTGGAGTTGGCCATCACAATGTCAAGAGTGGCCTCCTGGCATTCGGCATCGTCGACAATCTCCAGTTCAGGCCAGGAGGCTATCCAACCCACTGCGCGGGCAAGCATCGGGACGCTGTCTTCCTCCTTGTAAAAAAGATCGTCGAGTCCATCAAGGAAATCAGCGCGGCCACCTTCGAATCCAGTCTGTTCCTCCGCTTCCTTGGGATGTTCCCGGACCCAAGCAACCATCTGTTTCAAAATAGCTAAATGGTTTTCTGCTCGCATTCCAGCCAAAGCCAAATGCACATCCGAGGTGACTTTATCGAGGTGATCACGGTAATTGTGAATAAATTGGCTATGGCCGCCATTAGCCACTTCCATCCCGTATAGGTAAGCGTGAAAAAACTGCCTCGCTGACGGCGGTATTTCGTGATCTTTGTAGAGGCCCTGATCAAACATTGCGGTCACGAAATCCATGACTGCAGTCACGAGGTCAGCAACGTAGTTTTCCTTAGCGGCGCGCTCGACTGCTGAAAACGGGACAACAATTGAAGTCACGCGCGGACTGGCCGTCGGTTGCTCCGGCTGGTGCGCCGAAATCGTTGTCGACTGCTGCAGCCTTTTCTTTCGCGAAAAAATTCCGAACATTCCAAAGCCTTCTTACCCGGAGGAAAGCAATACCGGTAGATCAGAGTCTGTCAGCAGAATATCACTTGGAAAAGTGGATAAAAAGGCGCTTGAAATTCATTTTCACTGCGTCTTACCAATATTTTGAAGAACACTTCAACCGATAGTTTGAAGAACACTCCAAAAACTGACCTCGAGGCTTCGTCGCGAACTCAGCAAAGAGCAGCCAAACCAAAATTATCGGTTCTGTGCCTGTCGGCAGACCGCTGCCTCGCCCGTCCTTGGTGAGACAGCGCCATCATGGACCATTTGGCGATGCTGACGCACTCAACAAGGAGTCCCCTACATGCAGAAACCACCTGCCCCCCAAGCGCATCTCGTCACTGCCGGTCTCGCTTTCGGCGAGTCGCCGCGCTGGCATGACGGACGGCTGTGGCTTTGCAACTGGGGCACCGGCGAGATTATCGCCGTCGATGCCGACGGCAACCGCGAGGTCATGCTCACCGTACCGGCTGTCCTGCCCTACTCCATTGACTGGCTGCCGGATGGCCGCCTGCTCGTCATCTCCGGCCGCGAAGGGCTGCTGCTACGACAGGAGGCCGACGGGAGCCTCGTCACTCGCGCCGATTTGCGTGACCTGTCGAAAAGCCCTTGGAACGAGATCGTCGTCGACGGGCGCGGCAACACCTATGTCAATGGCGGCGGACCGGCGCCGGCTTCTGGCGAGCATTTCAGCCCCGGCACCATCGTGTTGATCACGCCGGACGGCGCGGTCCGGCAGGTGGCGGAAAATATCGCCTTTGCCAACGGCATGGCAGTGAGCCCGGACAACAAGACGCTGATTGTCGCGGAATCCCATGCCAATCGGCTGACCGCCTTCGACATTGCCGCCGACGGCAGCCTTGCCAACCGAAGGGTCTGGGCCGACCTCGACGGCTATCCCGACGGCATCTGCCTCGATGCCGAAGGGGCGGCCTGGTATGCGGATGTTCCCAACAAGCGTTGCGTGCGGGTGCGTGAAGGCGGCGAGGTGCTGCAGACAGTGACCGTCGATCGCGGCTGCTTTGCCTGCATGCTGGGCGGCACCGACAGGAAAACGCTGTTCATTCTCGCCGCCGAATGGCGCGGCTTCGAGCATATGGTCAGCGACGCCCGCACCGGCCAGGTGTTCAGCGTCGAAGCGCCGGCACCTGGCATCGGCTGGCCGTAACAGCCTTGCTACAGCCCGGGAACCCTCTGATAGTTGGCGATGTCGGCGCGAACGCCGAGCCGGGCGATCGTCTCCTGCGGGTTGAAGGCGATGCGCTCGTGCGCGGCCTTGACGATCGGCACGACATTGTCGACGGCCGCCTGGCTTTCCCATTCGACGATGGTGACGAGGTTGAATTCGCCCGGCCCGGAGAATTGCTCGAGCAGGAAATCCTGCACGAAGCCATGCTGCAGGCGCAGCAATTCATGCGTTGTCCTGACCTTGGCGAGTATCTCCTCGCGGGCGCCGGCCGGGACGACGAATTTGTCCACCCTGAACACGCTGCCGCCGTTAACAGTCTGATTTATCTTGCTCATTTCGATTGCTCCGTTCCTGGATCATGGTGTTTTTTGGGCTCCAGGAACGGCCTACAATCTCAACTTAAGTTGAGATCAAGTGCAAAAATCAGATCACACGCCGAACCTTCAATTCACCTCCGACGTGCGCCGGCGGACGATGACACCAAGTTCGTCGCCTTCGCGAGCCAAGCGCAGCCGCTCTTCGGCCTCGGTCGCCTCGCGCTGGCGGTCCCACATCGAGGCGTAGAGGCCATGCTTGCGCATCAGCTCGGCATGGGTGCCGCGCTCGGCGATCTGGCCGTCCTGCAGCACGATGATCTCATCGGCCGTGATCACCGTCGACAGGCGGTGAGCGATGACGATGGTGGTGCGGCCACGGCTGACCAGATCGAGCGCGGCCTGGATCTCCTGTTCGGTGTGGCTGTCGAGCGCCGAGGTCGCTTCGTCGAGCATCAGGATCGGCGGCGCCTTCAAAATGGTGCGGGCGATTGCCACGCGCTGCTTCTCGCCGCCCGAAAGTTTTAGCCCGCGTTCGCCGACCATCGACTTGTAGCCGTCAGGCAATCGCTCGATGAACGGGCCGATCTGAGCGAGTTCGGCCGCCTTGCGCATATCCTCCTCGCTGGCACCGATGCGGCCATAGCGGATGTTGTAGGCGATGGTGTCGTTGAACAGCACGGTGTCCTGCGGCACCATGCCGATCGCCCCGCGCAGGCTCTCCTGCGTCACGTCCCTGATATCCTGGCCATCGATCAGCACCTGGCCGCCCTGCACGTCGTAGAAGCGGAACAGAAGCCGCGAGATGGTCGACTTGCCGGCACCCGAAGGCCCGACAATGGCGACGGTCTTGCCGGCCGGCACCTCGAAGCTGATGCCCTTCAGGATCTTCCGGTTCGGGTCATAGGAGAAGTGCACGTCGCGGAACTCGACCTTGCCGGCGCTGACCGCGATTGGCCTGGCATCCGGCTTGTCGACGATCTCCTGCGGCACATCCAGCAGATCGAACATCTGCTCGATATCGGTGAGCCCCTGGCGGATTTCGCGGTAGATGAAGCCGATGAAATTGAGCGGCACCGACAGCTGCATCAGCATGGCGTTGATGAAGACGAAGTCACCGACCGTCTGCGTGCCGGCCTGCACTTCGAGCGCCGACATGCACATGACGATGACGGTGCCCAGGCCGAAGATGATGCCCTGCCCGAAATTCAACCAGCCAAGCGAGGTCCAGATGCGCGTCGCGGCGACCTCGTAGCGTGCCATGGAGCGGTCGAAGCGCTCGGCTTCCATGCCCTCATTGTTGAAATATTTCACCGTCTCGTAGTTGAGCAGCGAGTCGATTGCCTTGGTGTTGGCGTCGGTATCGCTGTCGTTCATGTCGCGGCGGATCGAGATGCGCCAGTCGCTGGCGCGGACCGTGAACCAGACATAGACCCAGACGGTGACCGCGACGACGACCACATATTTCCAGCCATAGGTGTAGGCGAAGATGCCCGTGGTCAGCGCGAATTCGAGGATGGTCGGCGCCGTGTTGAGCATGATGAAGCGCACGATCGTCTCGATGCCCTTGGTGCCGCGCTCGATGATGCGCGACAGGCCGCCGGTGCGGCGCTCGAGATGGAAGCGCAGCGACAGTTGGTGCATGTGAACGAAAGTACGGAAGGCGAGCTGGCGCACGGCATATTGGCCGACGCGGGCAAACAGCGCGTCGCGCAACTGATTGAAGCCAAGCTGCACCAGGCGCACGACATTGTAGGCGACGACCAGCATGACGGGCGCCAGCAGGAAGCTCGGCAGCGGCGGCGCCGATTTGGCGTCGCCGGCCAGCGCGTCGGTCGCCCATTTGAAGAAATAGGGACCGGCGACCAGCGTCAGCTTGGCGACGACCAGCAACAGCGTCGCCCATGTGACCCGGGCTCTCAGATCGGCGCGATCCGCTGGCCACATGTAAGGCCACAAATTGAGCAGCGTCTTGAAAGTCGAGGAGTCGGAGACGGTTTTTTCGGCCATTTCTTGTGCCTTCTTCTTATTTCAGCGGCCGGAGCAGCAGGAATTGACGAGAGCGGCCACCGATGCGGAGACATCGGCGAGCGCGGCATGGTCGATCGCATAGCGCGAGCGCTGGCGATCGGGCTCGAAGCGAACCAGCCCGGCTTCGACCAGTATTTTCAGATGTTGTGACACGGTGGACTGCGCCAGATCTAAGCGGTCGACGACCTCGCGGCAGCAGCAGGAACTGCTCGTCGATAGGTGTTTCAGGATTTCGATCCGCGCCGGATGGGAAAGCGCTGCAAGTCGGGCGGCGACCGCACGGCTGTCCGGACCGCCGCATGATGCGTTTGTTTCCATCAGGGATTCTGCCATCGTTCATCGGCGATAGACGATGAACGGGCACGGGGCAAGCTAACCCTATGGGCAGAGCGCCGGAACCGCCAATCTCCCCCTCGTGGGAGAGATGTCCGGCAGGACAGAGAGGGGCGCGAAGGATCGCGACTTTCCACGATCAAAGCATTACGAGCAGCCGTAAGGTAGCTCGACCGGATTTGGCCGACAGGCTGGCGAGACAGCGCCCTCCTCTGCCCTGCCGGGCATCTCCCACAAGGGGGAGATTGCGCTCAACCGTCGGCGCTCAAACCCTACTCCGTCTTGGCGGGCGCTGTCGTTGCCTGCTCGCCCATGGCCTTGAGGTCGGCGGCTTCGCCTTCCTTCGACTTTTCCGGGACCTTGAACACCTGGCCCGGCCAGATGCGGTCGGGATCACTGATCTGGTCCTGGTTGGCGAGGTAGATGGTCGAGAAGCGTACGCCGTGGCCATAGACGCGCCGCGAGATCCGCCACAGCGTGTCGT
>NZ_RZRR01000258.1:0-6339 GCF_003998555.1 Mesorhizobium sp. M7A.F.Ca.CA.002.09.1.1
ACCGATAGCAGCGTGAGCCAGATCGGCAATGTACCTCCAGCCTCGACCAGGGCAGCATCGAAGGCCTGGGCAACCAGCTTGGCGGTTCGTCCGAGATTCATGCCGACTGGCGGGCGGTCAAAGGGTGTCATTGCAGGACCCTAGACGGTGTCATGCACGGATGGAACTGGCACGACTTATATATTGACATCTAACCATTCGATATCTAATTATCTAGAGATGGCGGGCTAAAGAGGAAATCCGGTCATGCAATATGTCTACATCGTCGTTATCGGTCTTCATGTCATGGCAGGCGTATGCTGGGCGGGCACGACCATCGAGGTCGGCCGTGACCCGGACATCCGGGCGGAACGGTTCTTCCGGCCGCAAATGGGCGCTGCCGGCCTGGTTTTCCTGACCGGCATACTGCTCTGGTATTTCTTTCACGAGGGTGTTTTCGGCTCGATGGAGAAGGTGCTGGCGCTGGGCATCGTGACGGCCCTGATCGCCGCCGGCGTGCAAGGCGCGCTGGTAGGCTCAACCAGCAGGCAGCTTGCCGGTGCCGATGCGGCAACGGAAAGGCAGTTGCGCGCGAAGATGACAAGAGGCGAGCGCATTGCCGGGGGGCTGTTGGTGCTGACAGTGCTGTGCATGGCCACCGCCAGAATGTTTTGAACGCCGCCACGCGGCACACCCTCACAGAATCGTGCGTTGTCTGGCGACGAGCCAATGACGCGCGAGCGCGCGGCCAGACCGAAGTACATGGGCTCTCGTACGCAGGTCCGGCCGCGCGCCACCGATCCTGGCAACGCCCAATTTCAGATCCGCAAGCCGAACCTGATGCCGTCGTAGATGGCGGCATGGATGTTGCGCGAAGCGACCGCGTCGCCGATGCGGAACAGTACAAAGCCGCCTTCTGGATTGCGCTTGGGGAAGATGTCGCCACCGCTCACCAGCCGTTCGTAGTCGACCGCACCGCCGTTCTTCGACAGAGGCTTCAGCGAGAGATAGAGATCATCGAGCGGCAACGTACCGTGCTCGACCACCACCTGGTCGACCCTGCGCTCGCCGCGCCAGCCATCGGCGAAATCCGATGCCAGTTCGGCGACCAGTTGGTTGCCCTCGCGGCGCACCGAACGCAGCCGCGTGTTGATGGTGATGCTGACGCCCTTTTCCTGAAAGGCGCGCATGTACGGCACATGGTTCATGCCGCCCATTTCCGGGGCAAAGAAACGTTCGGGCGAGACAAGTTCGAGTTTCGAGCCGGCATTGGCGATCAGTTCGGCGGCGCCCATGCCCTGATGGCCGCCATTGTCGTCATAGAGCAGTACATTTTCGGCCGGCTTGACGCTGCCGGCCATGATGTCCCAGCTTGAGGTGACAAGATTGTCGCCGGCCGTCAGCGGCGGGTTCTGCGGCAGGCCGCCGGTGGCGACCACCACCACGTCGGGTGACAGCGCCAGAACATCGTCCTTCTCCGCCCAGGTGTCGTAGCGGATCTCGACGCCGAGCCGGGCGAGTTCAGCCAGCCGCCAGTCGATGATACCGATCAGCTCCTTGCGGCGCGGATTCTGCGTCGCCAGTCGAATTTGGCCGCCGGCCTGGCTCGATGCTTCAAGCACCGTCACCTTGTGGCCGCGCTCGGCTGCGACCCGCGCAACCTCCAGCCCGCCGGCGCCGGCTCCGATGACCACGATTTTCTGCTTCGGTCCTTCGGTCTTGACGATGATATGCGGGATTTCGGCCTCGCGGCCAGTCGCGGCATTGTGGACGCAAAGCGCTTCGCCGCCCTCATAAATGCGGTCGAGACAATAGGTGGCGCCCACGCACGGGCGGATCTCATGCTCGCGGCCCTCCATCACCTTTTTGATGATGTGCGGATCGGCGATATGGGCGCGGGTCATGCCGACCATGTCGAGCTTGCCGGTGGCAATGGCGTGGCGTGCGGTGGCCACGTCGGATATGCGCGCCGCGTGGAAGGTCGGGAATTTCGTCGCCGCCCTCACCTCTCCGGCGAAATCGAGATGCGGCGACGAGCGCATGCCGGCCACCGGTATGACCTTGGTCAGCGCCGCATCGCTTTCGATCGAGCCGCGGATGATGTTGAGGAAATCGACCTTGCCGGAATTGGCCAGCCGCCTGGCGATCTCGATGCCCTCCTGTTTGGACAGGCCTTTTTCGAAATCTTCGTCAGCGACCATGCGGATGCCGACGACGAATTTCTCGCCGACCGACGCACGCACGGCATCAAGCACCATGTTGGTGAAGCGCAGGCGGTTGTCGAGCGAGCCGCCGAATTCGTCGTCGCGATGGTTGGTGGCCGGCGACCAGAAGCCGTCCATCAGATGGCCGTAGGATTCGAACTCGATGCCGTCCAGGCCGGCGGCCTGACAGCGCTGGGCGGCCGAAGCATAGTCGGCGACGATGCGCTCGATGTCCCAGTCCTCGATGGTTTTCGGGAATGCGCGATGCGCCGGCTCACGCACCGGCGAGGCCGAGAGCACCGGCAGCCAGTCGGCCTTGTTCCAGCCGGTACGGCGGCCGAGATGGGTGATCTGGATCATCACCTTGCAGTCGTGCTCGTGGCAGGCATCGGCGAGCTCGGCCAGCCACGGCACGATCCTGTCGTCATAGACATGCAGATTGCCGAAAGCGGCCGGGCTGTCGCGCGAGACGATCGCCGAGCCGGCGGTCATGGTCAGCGCCATACCGCCCTTGGCCTTCTCGGCATGGTAGAGCCGGTATCGCTGTTTCGGCATGCCGTCCTCGGAATAGGCCGGCTCATGGCTGGTCGACATGACCCGGTTCTTCAGCGTCAGATGTTTGAGCTGGTAGGGCTGGAGAAGCGGATCGTTGGAGGTCATCGTCTTCCTGCGGTTTCAAATTGTGCTAATGAGCGGCAAAATTCGTTTTCAAGCATGTCGTCCCGCACGCACTCCGGGCGCATGCGACAAGGATTGGGCCCATGATCGATACCAAAACTCTCACCCAGCTCGGTGCGCACGTCGAGACGCCACAAAGCCCCGAAGCAGCGGTTCTGGAGACCGTACCGTTTTCGCGCGGCGACGGGCCGCCGGCGATCGTGCGCTTCACCTGCCCGGAATTCACCTCGCTGTGCCCGGTCACCGGCCAACCGGACTTCGCCCATATCGTCATCGACTACGCACCCGATGCGGCTCTGGTGGAATCGAAGTCGCTCAAGCTGTTCATGACCTCGTTTCGCAACCATGGCGCCTTCCATGAAGACTGCACCGTCATGATCGGCCGCCGCATCGTGGCGGCAACCAAGCCGCTGTGGTTGCGCATAGGCGGCTATTGGTATCCACGCGGCGGCATTCCGATCGATGTGTTCTGGCAAACCGGCGCTCCGCCGGAAGGCGCCTGGCTCCCCGACACCGGGGTGGCGCCCTATCGCGGGCGGGGTTGAGCTCGCCCATCATTCGCACTGATATTGGCTGAGTGCCCATTCGCCGGTCACCGACAACAGGTCCGTGATCTTCCAGTCGCCATCGACCTTCTTGAATTTCCATTCCAGCCGGTGCGGGTTGCCCGATATGACGAAGGCGACGATGACCTTGGCCTGGTCACCGTTGATCGCCTCGAGCGTCTTCAGGCTCTTGTCTATCTCGGCCTTGTCGTAATCGGCATTGTCGAGCGCCATGTTGGGGTCGAGGCACTCGCCCTGCCCGGATTTGCGCAAGGCGTCGCTCTTGTCGAGCACGGTTTTGGCTGGATCGATGAAATGGCTTCGCTCGGCCGGATCGATCTCCAGCCCGACCTGATCGTAAAACGGCCGCACAACGGCGGTCGGCGAGCCCGGCTGGATCGGTGCGGCGGGCGCGGCTTCGGCCGGCGACCATCCAACCGGCGGCGTGGCCGGTTCTGCCGCTCCGCCCGGCGCATTTGCGGGCGGTGCAGCGCTGTCGCTCGGCTGGGTGTCGGCCGGGGCGTTTGCCGGCGGCGCACCCAACAAGCCTTGCGCGGCGGCGCCGCTCAGAGCCGCCAGCAGGCACACACCCGACAGTGCCACGAACCGGCGGTGGGCCATCGCTTCACTCCGGCGTCTGGCCGGCCATGCATTCCAGCGCGCTGAGCGTCCAGTCGCTGGTTTTGGAAGCGATGTCCGATATCTTCCACTTGCCGTCGATCTTCTTGAGCGACCAGAGCATTTCACGTTTGGAATCATCGCCTTCCGGAAACAGGCTGAAGGATGCCGTGACCTGTGCGTTGTCGCCATCCTGCTTCTCAGACAGTTTCAGCGTTTTCGAGACGGTTTTCTGATCGAAATCCTGAGCGTCGAGACCAGGATCGAAATCGATGCAGGCGACCTGGTCCGGGTTCTTTTTCGTTGCCTGGTCGTTCAGGTCGAACAGTTTCGTCACCGGTTCGGTGAACCGGTCCCGATATTGTTCGTCGGCCTCGAACTTGACCGCCGGGGCATAGAAGAACTTCACCGCGTCGGACGCCGGTCCGGCGACGGCTCCGGCCGGCAGGGCTATCGAAAGGGCGGCAACGATCACTGTCAGTCGCATGCAGAATCTCCGGCTTTTGACGGCTTGAGCCTATCAACACCACGTATCCTGCATATCGGCTTTTTTGCGGCTCATGAAGTCCTGCAGCACCTTGTTTTAGCCGTCCAGCCAGACGTTCTGAAGGTCCATCTCGAATGTCTGGTGGACACCATAGTTCTTCACCTTCTTGCTCATGTGGCTGTAGAGCTTCTGCCAGAAGGGCTGAATAATGACGCCCGAATCCTGCAGGATCTGCTCGACATCCTTCATGACCTCGCGTCGTTTCTCCACGTCGATGAGCGAAAGCGCCTGCTTGAGCTTGGCATCAAAATCGGGGTTGGAATATGCCGATTCATTCCAGGCCTCGCCGGTGCGATAGCCGAGCGCCAGCACCTGCACGCCAAGCGGGCGCATGTACCAGATCGTCATCGAATAGGGATATTTCGTCCAGTCGTTCCAGAAGGTCGAACCCGGCAGCACCGTGCGCTTCACCTTGATCCCGGCATCGCGCAACTGGCCGGCAATGGCGTCGCCGGTATTCTTCTGCCAATCGTCCTCGATGGTGATCAGCTCATGCTCGAAGTCGGCCTGTCCGGCTTCCGCCATCAGCTTCTTGGCGCCGGCGGCGTCGCGTGTCTTCTTGGGCAGCGCATAGTATTCCGGATGGATCGGGGCGACGTGGTGGTTTTCACCAGGGGTGCCTCGCCCGGCATAACCGAGTTCGAGGACCGCATTGTTGTCGACGGCCATTTGCAGGGCGTTGCGCACCCGCTTGTCGTCGTAGGGCTTGTGGGTGATGTTGGTGCGGGCAACCAGCGTCGTCGCCGTCGCCACCTCCGATTTCACCAGATCCATCTTGTCGAGAATGTCGATGAAGTCGGCGGGCGACTCGAAATTGAGGTCGATCTCACCGGATTCGAACGCGTTCACGGTGGCGTTGAAATCGGTGCCGTAGTCGACGAACTCGACGCTGTCGAGCGGCGCCTCACCACCCCACCATTTGCCATTCTCACGACGCTTGACGACCGCCTTCTGGCCGACATCGTAGGAGACCAGTTCGAACGGTCCCGTGCCGATCGGCTTCTTGATCGGATCGGCACCGTCGGCATCGAAGCTGCGATGGACGACGAGCGCCGGATAGTCGGTGAAATTCGGGATCAGCGAAATGTCTGGTTCGCTTAACTTCAGCTTGACCGTATTGTCGTCGACCTTGGTGATCGCGCCATCCCTGGCCTTGCCGGTCTTTGCGTCGATCAGCGCGCCGACCCGGGCGGCCATGGAATTGCCGGCGACATTCTTCTCGCACCAGCGGGTCAGATTGTGAGCGACGTCATCGGCGTTGAAGGCATCGCCATTGTTCCACGTGATGCCCTTGCGCACATGCAGCACGTATTCGGTGGCGTCGTCGTTGATATCCCAGCTTTCGAGCAGGACCGGCTCGAAGGTGAATTGCCTGGTATAGCGGACAAGCGGCTCCAGCCAGCAGCGCGAAATGTTCGCCAGTTCCACCCAGTCGTAAGTGCGCGGATCCTTCTGTCCCTTCACCGACATCGAGACGCGCAGCGTTCCGCCTTTCTTCGGCTCTTCGGCCAAGGCCCGATCCGGCACGGCAAGGCCGATCATGCCATAGGCAAGAGCCGTCGATGCGCCGAAGGCGCTTGCCAGCGCCAGGAACTCGCGCCGGTCGACACGACCCGCGCGTGCTTCGACCGCCATTGCCTCGATAGCGCTCGGCACGCGATCGCCACTGCTTCTGAAGAATGCCATTTTTTCCTCCCGTCTGGTTCCCTTTGATCTTGGTTCTTCGCCTCAACTGACGCTGTCCGGCAGCCTCTCCTCGCGCCGCGCG
>NZ_RZRR01000259.1:0-6311 GCF_003998555.1 Mesorhizobium sp. M7A.F.Ca.CA.002.09.1.1
ATGCGCATCGAGATAGCCTGCCCAGCTGCCGGTGTCGCAGCCGGTGATCTCGCCGAGCCGGTCGAGATTGGTTGAAAACCCCTCGAAGTCGGGATCGACGACGGCGTCGGGGCGATAAGCGGTGACCACACGGCCCTGCCAGCCGCTGTCGCGGATCATCTGGTGCCATTTGAGATCGTCGAGCGCGCCTTCGGTGGTCGCGATGACCTCGATGTTGAAGCGCTCGAACAGGGCGCGCGGGCGGAAATTCTCCCACTGCAGCAGCGTCGCGATGGCGTCGTAGTGGCGGTCGGCGGTCGCTGCGGTCAGCGGCTCGTCGATGCCGAACAGATCGGCAAGCACATGATCGAACCACAGCCGGGTCGGTGTACCCCGAAACAGATAATAGTGCTCGGCAAAAAGCCGCCAGATCGCCCTGCCGTCGGTCTCGACCGGCGCGCCGTCCAGCGTCGCCACGCCGAGATCCTCAAGGCGGATGCCTTGGCTGAACAGCATGCGGAAAATGTAGTGATCCGGAACGATGAGCAGTTGCGCCGGATCCGGAAAAGGCTCGTTCAGCGCATACCAACGCGGATCGGTGTGGCCATGCGGGCTGACCAGGGGCAGGTCCTTGATCCCGGCATAGAGATCGCGGGCAACCGAGCGCGAATGCGCATCGGCGGGAAACAGCAGATCCGCATCGGTCAGTGGCACGGCAATCCTCCCAGGGCCGCTATCGGTAGGGGCGGCAAGAAATAATGTCAACATACAAAAATTAGGTTGTTGTATGATGACTTTTCGGCCCATTGTGTGGCGGGAAATCGAATGTTACGCCGCTTTGCCGATCCCTGCCGAGGCCACTCATGTCATCCGACCAGACCAGTCGCACCACGACGACCGAACGCCTTTCCACGAAGACGTTGCGCGCACTGCCGGCTTCGATCGCGACGCCTTCGTATGATCGCAGCCGCATCGTCCCGGGCATCGTGCATCTTGGCGTCGGCGCCTTCCATCGCGCCCACCAGGCCGCCTATGTCGACGATTGCCTGGCGGCCGGCGAGACGGATTGGGGCATAACAGGCGTTTCGCTGCGCAGCGCCGACACGCGCGACGCACTCACGCCGCAGGATGGGCTCTACACGCTGGCGATCAGAAGCAGTGGAACCGAAAAACTTCAGGTCATCGGCTCGATTACCGCGATGCTGGTGGCGCCGGAGGATCCGGGCGCGGTACTGGCCGCGCTGACCGATCCGCGCACCCGCATCGTCACGCTTACGATCACCGAAAAGGCCTATCTGAGGGCGGCTGGCGGCGGATTGGACGCTGCTCATCCCGATATCGCCCATGATCTGGCCAATCCGCAGATGCCGAAGACAGCGCATGGTTTCCTGACCGAGGCGCTTGCCCGGCGACGCGCCGCCGGCACGCCGCCCTTTACCGTGCTCTGTTGCGACAATCTGCCGGCCAACGGCGCCACGCTGCATCGGCTGTTGGTTGAATTCGCCCAGTTGCGAGATGCCGGGCTCGCCCAATCGAATGATGTCGGAATTGCCGATCACATCGCCCATCAGGTCGCCTTTCCTTCAAGCATGGTCGACCGCATCGTGCCGGCAACCACCGATGCCGATCGGGCGCGGATCGCTGAAGAACTCGGTGCCGAGGACGCTTGGCCTGTCATGACCGAGCCGTTCTGCCAATGGGTGGTCGAAGACAATTTCCCAGCGGGCCGCCCGGACTGGGAACAGTTCGGCGTCACCATGGTTCGCGACGTCGGCCCGTTCGAGGACATGAAGCTCAGGCTGCTCAACGGCTCGCATTCGGCCATCGCCTATCTTGGCCTGCTCAGCGGTCATGCCACCGTCGACCGCGCCTTCGCCGACCCGGCGATCCGGCAATTCGTCGATGCATTGTGGGCGGAAGCCATCCCGACCCTGCCCGAGGATGCCGGGCTCGACCCGAGCGCTTACACCGCGGAGCTCGCTGAGCGTTTTTCCAACACTGCACTTGCCCACCGTACGGCTCAGATCGCCAATGACGGCAGCCAGAAATTGCCGCAGCGCATCGTCGCTTCCGCCATCGAATGTCTAGAAGCCGGTACCGAGCTGGTCCATCTCACGTTGGTGGTGGCTGCCTGGATCGCTGCTTGCGCCGCACGAGGAAAAACCTTGCCGGAGGGCCATTTCACCGACCCGCTCGACGCGGCGTTGACGGCACTTTTGGGCGAGCAACTGCCGGCGAACGAAACCGTGACCGCTGTGTTCGACCTCGCCGGCTTCGCCAAGGACCATGCCGAGCGCCAGACCTTGATCGAGCTCGTGGCCGTGCATCTCGTCCACCTGCGACGAGACGGCCCGACATTGGCTTTCGCAGCCTTGGGCATTTAAACAAAAAAGCGAGGCAAGGCCCCGCTTTTTACTCTTTCATCGAACCGAATTTCAAGCCGGCAGGATGGCGCCTTCCAGCGTGGTGAGCTGGCTAAGGAACTGTTCCGCCTTGCTGCGAGCCTCGTCGTCCTTGGCATCAGTGGCGTCTTCTTTGGCTTCCTGGATGCGGCGCGCGAGATCGGCGCGGTCGACATCCTTCACCGCGACAGCCGATTCCGCCAGCAGCGTGCAGCCGGCCGGAACGATGTCGGCGAAGCCGCCGAACACCACATAGCGCTCTTCGCCGCCCGCTGCGGTCTTCACGGTGACGACACCCGGCTTGATCGTGGTCATGACCGGCGCGTGATGCGCCATCACGGTCATCTCGCCTTCGGCGCCCGGAATGACGACGGATTCAACCTGCTCGGAAACAAGCAGGCGCTCCGGCGAGACCAGTTCGAACTTGAAAGCTTCAGCCATGATCAATTTAGCGAATAGCGAATAGCGAGCAGCGAGTAGTCAGAAGAAGAATTCGCCGGCCCATATTCCCTATTCGCTACTCCCTATTCGCTATTCGCTTGATTACGCCGCTTCAGCCGCGAGGCGCTGTGCTTTCTCGACCGCTTCCTCGATGCCGCCGACCATGTAGAAGGCAGCTTCCGGAAGGTGATCGTAGTCGCCGTTGCAGAGGCCCTTGAAGCCCTTGATGGTGTCGGCGAGGTCGACCAGCTTGCCCGGCGCGCCGGTGAACACTTCGGCGACGAAGAAGGGCTGCGATAGGAAGCGCTCGATCTTGCGGGCGCGGGCCACGGTCTGCTTGTCTTCTTCCGACAGCTCGTCCATGCCCAGGATGGCGATGATGTCCTGCAGCGACTTGTAGCGCTGGAGGATCGACTGCACCTGGCGCGCGACGCCGTAATGCTCGTCGCCGACGACCAGCGGGTCGAGCATGCGCGAGGTCGAATCCAGCGGATCGACCGCCGGATAGATGCCCTTTTCGGCGATGGCGCGGTTCAGCGTCGTGGTCGCGTCAAGGTGGGCGAACGAGGTCGCCGGCGCCGGATCGGTCAAGTCGTCGGCGGGCACGTAGATCGCCTGCACGGACGTGATCGAGCCCTTGGTGGTGGTGGTGATGCGTTCCTGCAACGCGCCCATGTCGGTGGCGAGCGTCGGCTGATAGCCCACCGCCGACGGGATACGGCCAAGCAGAGCCGACACTTCCGAACCCGCCTGCGTGAAGCGGAAGATGTTGTCGACGAAGAACAGCACGTCCTGGCCCTGGTCGCGGAAATACTCCGCAACCGTCAGGCCGGTCAGGCCGACGCGGGCGCGCGCGCCCGGCGGCTCGTTCATCTGGCCGTAGACGAGCGCGGCCTTGGAGCCTTCGCCGCCGCCCTTCTTGTTGACGCCGGATTCGATGAACTCGTGATACAGATCGTTGCCTTCGCGGGTGCGCTCGCCGACGCCGGCGAACACCGAATAGCCGCCATGCGCCTTGGCGATGTTGTTGATCAGTTCCTGGATCAGCACGGTCTTGCCGACGCCGGCGCCGCCGAACAGGCCGATCTTGCCGCCCTTGGCGTAGGGAGCCAGGAGGTCGAGCACCTTGATGCCGGTGATCAGGATCTGTGCTTCCGTCGACTGCTCGACATAGGTCGGAGCCGGCTGGTGGATGGAGCGCATTTCGATCGCGTCGACCGGGCCTTCTTCGTCGACCGGCTCGCCGATGACGTTGATGATGCGGCCGAGCATGCCCGGGCCGACCGGCACGGTGATCGGCGCGCCGGTGTCACGCACTTCCTGGCCGCGAACCAGACCTTCGGTCGAGTCCATGGCGATGCAGCGCACGGTGTTTTCACCCAGGTGCTGGGCGACTTCGAGCACCAGACGGTTGCCGACATTGGTCGTCTCGAGCGCGTTCAGGATCGCCGGCAGGTGATCGCCGAACTGCACGTCGACGACGGCGCCGATGACCTGGCGGACCTTGCCGACAACGCCGGTTGCCTTGCTGGCCACTGCCGATGTCTTGGCAGCTGCGGCCTTCGCCGGTGCTGCTGCCTTGGCCGGGGCCGCCTTCGCGGCTGCTGCTGGAGCCTTTGCCGCCTTCGCGGGGGCTGCTGCCTTCGCGGCTGCGGCCTTGGGGGCTGCCTTCTGGGGGGTCGCTGCTTTCGCCATCGTCTTTACCCTTTTTCGTCCTTTGTTTCTCACGCGGTCCGGTCGCGGGCAAAAAACCCGTGGACCGCGCCTAGAGCGCCTCGGCGCCCGAAATGATTTCGATCAGTTCCTTGGTGATCTGCGCCTGCCGCTGGCGGTTATAGGTGATCGACAACTTGTTGATCATCTCGCCGGCGTTGCGCGTCGCATTGTCCATGGCACTCATCTTGGCGCCCATCTCGCCGGCCGCGTTTTCGAGCAGTGCCCGGAAAACCTGCACCGAGATGTTGCGCGGAATGAGATCGGAGAGGATTTCGCCCGGCTCCGGTTCGTATTCATAGACAGCGTTGCCGCCATCCGTCACTTCCGCCTGAGCCGAAGCAACGCCCGCCGGAATGATCTGCTGCGCGGTCGGGATCTGGCTGATCACAGACTTGAACTGCGAATAGAACAGCGTGCAGATGTCGAAGCCGCCCTCGTTGAAGAGATGGATGACCTTCTTGGCTATGGCATCGGCATTGACGAAACCGAGTGTCTTGACCTCGCGCAGATCGACGCGATCGATGATCAGCGACGCGTAGTCGCGGCGCAGGATGTCGAAACCCTTCTTGCCGACGCAGATGATCTTGACCTGCTTGCCGTCGGCCAAAAGCTTGCGGATGTGGTCGCGGGCAAGACGGGCGATCTGCGAATTGAAGCCGCCGCACAGGCCGCGCTCGGCGGTGCAGACGACGAGCAGATGCACATCATCCTTGCCGGTGCCGGTCATCAGCGCCGGGGCATCGCCACCGCCGCCGATCGCCTGGGTGATGTTGGCCAGCACGGAACCCATGCGCTCCGAATAGGGGCGCGCCGCTTCCGCAGCCTCTTGCGCACGGCGCAGCTTCGCCGCGGCGACCATCTGCATCGCCTTGGTGATCTTCTGCGTCGCCTTGACCGAGGCGATACGGTTACGAAGGTCTTTTAATGAAGGCATGCTTCAAACCTGATCCCGTCTTGTCGCTTCGCTCAGGCGAAGGTCTTGGCGAAAGCGTCGATCTCGGCCTTCAGCTTGGCGCGCAGATCGTCCGACAGTGCCTTTTCCTTGCGGATGGCGTCGAGAACGTCCTTGCCGGCCGCACGCATGTGGCTGAGCAGGCCATGCTCGAACTTGCCGACCTGGTTGACCGGCAGCTTGTCGAGATAACCGTTGACGCCGGCGAAGATCACCGCGACCTGCTCTTCCGTCTTCAGCGGCGAGAACTGCGGCTGCTTCAGGAGTTCGGTCAGGCGCGATCCGCGGTTGAGCAGGCGCTGCGTGGCAGCGTCGAGATCCGAGCCGAACTGCGCGAAGGCCGCCATTTCGCGGTACTGCGCGAGCTCGCCCTTGATCGAGCCGGCAACCTGCTTCATCGCCTTGATCTGCGCGGCCGAGCCGACGCGCGACACCGATAGACCGACGTTCACCGCAGGACGGATGCCCTGGAAGAACAGGTTGGTTTCGAGGAAGATCTGGCCGTCGGTGATCGAGATCACGTTGGTCGGGATGTAGGCCGACACGTCGTTGGCCTGCGTCTCGATGATCGGCAGAGCGGTCAGCGACCCGCCGCCCAGATCGTCGTTGAGCTTGGCGGCGCGCTCGAGCAGGCGCGAGTGCAGGTAGAACACGTCGCCCGGATAGGCTTCGCGGCCCGGCGGGCGGCGCAGCAGCAGCGACATCTGGCGATAGGCGACGGCCTGCTTCGACAGATCGTCATAGCTGATCAGCGCGTGCATGCCGTTGTCGCGGAAATATTCACCCATGGTGCAGCCGGCGAACGGCGCCAGGAACTGCAT
>NZ_RZRR01000025.1:0-16329 GCF_003998555.1 Mesorhizobium sp. M7A.F.Ca.CA.002.09.1.1
CCGCTACGGTCAGCGCGGGCGCCAGTGCCGTCGCCAGGCTGCGTCGGCCGGACATGCTCGGCGGGGCATCACGCGTGCCGTCGGTTTCCGATGCGGTCATTTCCAGGGTTCCTGCCAGAATGTGCCGGGCGCCATCTCCGCCGCGCTGCCGACCAGCTTCGCGCCGCCGATCGCCGCCAGCACATGGTATAGCCTGCCGGCGTCAGCCGCTTCCTCGGCGACCGACCGTCTGGGAATGCCCTGACGATAGCGATCGCGCAGTTTTTCCAGTTCCTTGCCTTCCGCGCGAATGATCGGCGCCAGACGCAGCCATTCGTCATCGGATCTGGCCAGCAAGTCTTTGGCTTGCGCGGACGCCCTCACGAACCCCCTGACGGCATCGGGGTTCTCGTTCGCCCATTGGTCATGGAAGACGTAACCGAGCGCCGACACGGGTCCCAGAGCCCCAAGCGTCTTTGCCGCGTCATTCACGCCGATCAATCGACGGAAGCCATTGGCCTCGAGACGGGCGCAAAAATGCCAGAAATTCAGCACTGCATCGAGTTCGCCCTGTATCGCCTTTTCCGAAATCAGCGGCGGCGCGCCAAAGACGATGTCGCTGGTTGCCGACAGGTCGACGCCGAGATCGCGTCTGGTCAGCGCTTGTATCAGCAGCCAACTCTTGTCGAGCGGGCCGCCGGCGACGCCGATCTTCTTGTCCTTGAGATCGGCGACCGTCCGGATCGGTGAACCCTCCTTCACCATGATCGCGCCCACGGCGGTGGAATAGGGGAACAATGTGAGGTCGCCGCCTTCGGAGCGCTGGCGCGAGACCCACAGCCAGTCGGAAACGATCATGTCGATCGCGCCAGCCTGCATCGCGACGTTGGTTGCATCCTCGCCGGCGAAGTCGATGATCTCCAGATCGATCCCGTTCGCGGCATCGAACTTGTGCTGCCGTAGCGTATCGAGTTCCCAACTCACGGTTCCAAACTTCAGCACACCGAGGCGAATCCTGGCTGCCGCAACGGCTGGCCTGGTAGCAAGAACAGCGGCTGTCCCGAGAACCGCCAGACGCAACGTCATGCGCCGTGAAACCATCATGACACCTCCTCCCCAGGGTTCCGCGCTGCCAAATCAGATGGCTCGTTCCTTGCTCGGAAATGCGCATTTCCAGCGCATGACCTTGAGGGTCGGGTGTTCTTGAGACCATTTCGCGATTTCGCTGGGGGCAAGGAACATGCATTGGAACAGGGTGCCGCGGCTCTCGAAATAGAGATGTTCGTCTCGGCAATTGCTCGGATTGGCGCTGAGGCAAACCGTCAATATGAGATCGACCATGTCCATTCAGCACCTCTTGCGCGTTCCCAAACGCCCATCTCGGCGAGTCCAGCCCAACCAGGAGCCAGGACAAAACCGCCACTTGCCGGATTTCTCAAGGTGCCAATGGAGAAACCGGAATGAGGTCAAGCTACGCGCTCGCCCAATAGCCGTCAACAAAGACGAATGGACAGGATCCTTGAGCACCCAGGCCTCTAAACCTTTGTACGATTGACTTTCACAACATGCCGATTAGCTTCCAGGTGACGTGGCGCGGCTCCACGGGAGAAGCGGAATTTCCACGCCACCGCGTAAGGCGCATGCCGACGGATCAAAGGATCGGCATGCACAAATCGTCCAGGGCACCCAGACGATCAATGAGGAAATACCATGCGCGCAATCGCATTTTTCGCAGTCATGTCCGTTGTGCCCTTCATCGCGAGCCAATCCCAGGCACAGGACGCGGCGGCGGGTGAGAAGGTCTTCGCCAAATGCAAGGTCTGCCATGTCGCCGACCAGGACAAGAACAAGGTCGGCCCGTCGTTGAACGGCGTCATCGGCCGAACAGCCGGCACGCACCCGGGGTTCAGCTATTCTCAGGCGATGGTCGCGGCAGGCAAGTCCGGCGTCAAATGGGATGAACCCACGCTGAAGACTTACCTTCACGATCCCAAGGCCATGGTCAAAGGAACAAAGATGGCGTTTGTCGGCCTCAAACAGGACGAAGACATCGCCAATGTCATCGCCTATCTGAAGCAATTCTCGAAATAGCGCGCCGCCGGCCGTTCGAACTTGCGTTCGGCCGGCGTTCGCCTCGATCACGCATCGGCTTGCAGCCCCTGCATTGCCGAAGGCAGATCGAAAAGGCTGTCGCAAACAAGATCGGCGCCAAGCTCTTCCACCGGAATGTGGCTGTAGCCGCCACGCAGCAGAATGACGGGCATGCCGGCGGCGCGTGCGGCGCCCAGGTCAGCGCCACTGTCTCCGACCAGCAGCGCGTCACCCGGGTCGACGCCTAGTTGTGCCAACGCCAGCAGCAGGGCATCGGGCGCCGGTTTCAGGTATGTCACCGCGTCTCCGCCGACGATCGCACCGAAATATTCCGTCAATCCGAAATGAAGCAGGATTTCGCGGGTCGCCAACTGCGGTTTGTTGGTTGCCACCCCCATGCTTACTCCGCCCAAATGAAAGTGGGTGAGGGCCTCCCTGACGCCAGGCATCAGCCTTGTCAGGCCGGTCAGGTGCCGGCGGTAGATAGGCGCCATGACGCGGTTTGCCTCATCGAGAGCGTTGCCGAGCAGTGGCGCTCCCGATGCCGCGAAGGCTCGCTCGATCAGTTTCCTGACACCGCCGCCGATCATGGCCTTGACCCGGTCCAGGCGCAGCGGCGGCAGATCGCGGCTGGCCAGCAATTCGTTGACGGCGGCCGCTATGTCCGGTGCCGAGTCGACCAGCGTGCCGTCGAGGTCGAACAGGATCGCCTTCGGCGATCGAAGCGGCCTACCTGCGCCGACGTTCATGCGTCATCCTTCCACTTGATCGAGCAGCCGATCGAGGCGACCTGGTCCAGCGGCCCGTCGCCGGTTCGGGCAACCTGCTTCATCGCCTCGAACAGATCGCGTCTCAGCCCGGGCGCTCCGGCTTCTCGTCGCGAGGCGTCCAGCCGACCGCGATATTGCAATCCCAACTCGCTGTTGAACCCGAAGAAATCGGGAGTGCACACCGCCACGTAATCGCGCGCTACAGTTTGGCGCTGGTCGTGCAGGTAAGGGAAGCTGAAGCCGTTCGTCGTGGCGAAGAGCTTCATTTGGTCGAAGGAATCCTCCGGGTAGGTGTCGGCATCGTTCGAGTTGATTGCGACAAAGCCGATACCTTCGGCCTTGAGGTCGTTGGCATCGCGCACGATACGTGAAATCACCGCCTTCACATAAGGGCAGTGATTGCAGATGAAGGCCACGACCAGGCCGTTCGGGCCGGCCTGGCTGAGGATCGAATGCGACCTGCCGTCGACGCCGGGCAAAACGGCATCGATCGCGCGCCAGCCGAAATCGCAGACAGGGGGAACGGCCGCCATGCTTGCCTCCGATGAAATGGTTTACGCGGCTTTCCGGATCGCACCGTCGGCCGCCTGTCGGATGGTTCCAATGTTGGCGCGGTAGGCCGCCTCGGTGCCCCCCTTGAACACGGCCGACCCGGCGACCAGCACATTGGCGCCGGCCGCGGCGACCAGCGGGGCGGTTTCGGCCGTGACGCCGCCATCGATTTCGATGTCAATCGGGCGGTGGCCAACCAATGCCTTGATTCGCCTGATCTTCTCGATGACCGCGGAAATGAAGGCCTGGCCGCCGAAGCCTGGATTGACCGTCATCAGAAGCACCAGATCGAGCCTGTCGAGCACATATTCGATGACGCTCTCCGGCGTCGAAGGATTCAGCGATACGCCGGCCTTCTTGCCGAGATTTTTGATCGCCTGCAGGGAACGATCGAGATGCGGCCCGGCCTCTGCATGCACCGTGATGATGTCGCAACCGGCGTCGGCGAAGGCGGCCAGATAGGGGTCGGCCGGCGCGATCATCAGATGGCAGTCGAAGATTTTGTCCGTTCGGTCGCGGATCGCCTTGATCACCGGCGGACCGAAGGTGATGTTGGGCACGAAGTGGCCGTCCATCACGTCGAGATGGATCCAGTCGGCACCCGCCCGCACGACAGCTTCGACCTCGTCGCCGAGCCGCGAGAAATCCGCGGAAAGCACGGAGGGTGCGATGATTGTCCCGGTGACCATGGTCGTCGTCTCCAATTCTGTCTGCGGTGTTGGTCGCTGCGCCGGCCGCTTCGTCGTGTCAGCGCATCTTCGTCTCCGGTTCGCCTTCCAGTTTCCCTTCCGCGAACACGCGGCTGCCGCGAATGTCGGATTCCTCGATGGTGATAAGATCGGCCTTGGTCAACACCCGGCTGCGCGATGCGAAAAGCCGGTTGGCCTGCCGCAGCCGCGCCCGGTCGAGCCCATTGCGAACCGAACGCGCGTTGGAGAAATGCGGCAGCCTCATGCGGATCGGAAGATACTCTTCGAGCGCCTGGGACGCCGCCTCGCTGAGGCGATAATTCTGCTCCGCGAGCATAATCTCGGCGATCGATTTCAGTTCGCTGACGCCATAGTCAGGGAAATCGAGGTGGTGGGCGATGCGCGAACGCATGCCGGGATTGCTGTCGAAGAAGCGGTCCATCTTGTTCTTGTAGCCGGCAAGGATCACAACCAGATCGTCACGGTTGTTCTCCATGCACTGCAGCAGGATTTCGATCGATTCCTGGCCGTAGTCGCGTTCGTTCTCTGGCTTGTAGAGATAGTAGGCCTCGTCGATGAAAAGCACGCCGCCCATGGCACGCTTGATCACCTCGCGGGTCTTGGGCGCGGTGTGGCCCACATACTGGCCGACGAGATCGTCGCGAGTCACGGCGACCATGTGGCCTTCGCGGACATAACCCAGACGATGCAGGATTTCGGCCATCCTCAGCGCCACCGTGGTCTTTCCGGTGCCAGGATTTCCCGTGAAATTCATGTGCAGCGTCGGCGCGCCCGATGTCAGTCCGAACCTGCGGCGAAGCCGGTCGACCAGGAGGAGGGCGGCGATCTCGCGGATGCGGGTCTTGACCGGCTTCAGGCCAACGAGTTCTCGGTCGAGCTTGTCCATCACCTCGTCGATGTTGGACGCCTCGAACTCGGCCTGCAGATCAACCGTCGCGTCTTGTGCGGCAGCGTCCTTTGTCATCGCGTTCAGCATGGTTCGGCTAGCTCCGCTCGCCTTCGGGCCTGTCGGTCGCATAAGGCACGATCGAATAACCCTGGCTGCGGCCGTCACGCTCCTGGCGCAGCAGCCGGAACCCGGGTTCGCTGGGCGGCCGGTTGACAATGAACGACATGCGCGGCGCTTCCCAGCCTTTGGTCGAATCGAAGGCGGTTACCCGCACATACATGTTCGGACAGGCTTTCCGGCAAGCATTGACCTCGAGCAGTATGCCCGCCGGATCTTTCAAGTCGAACATGGGGTTGCCGTACATTTCCCAATAGGTGTTTCGCGGATGCGGATCGTCCGTGTACTCGACGCTGACCGCCCAATGGTTCTTCAGCGCGTATTTGATCTGCGCCGAAATCTGCTCGTCGGTCAGGTCGGGCAGGAACGAGAACTGCCCCTGTGTGACCTTGTTTCCCGGATTGGTCATCATGACGACGGTTCCTTTCGTCTAGAAGCTGGGCGTTGCGGTTGGCACGAAGTCGGCCGTGTCGGTCGATTCGTAGTTGAAGGTGACGTCCTTCCAGGTCTCCAGGGCAGCCTTCAGCGGCGTGCACCATCTGGCCGCCTGTTCGAGGATCTTGGTCCCTTCGCGCAAATAATCGCGCCCCTCGTTGCGGGCCAGGATCATCGCTTCCAAGGCGACGCGATTGGCCGTCGCGCCTGCCTGGATACCGTCCGGATGGCCGATCGTGCCGCCGCCGAACTGCAGGATGACGTCCTCGCCGAGATAGTGGATCAACTGGTGCATCTGGCCGGCATGGATGCCGCCCGAGGCAACGGGCATCACCTTGTTGAGCGAGGCCCATTCCTGATCGAAGAACAGCCCGGTTTCGAGGTTCTGCGGCGTGCGCTCCTCGCGCAGCGTGTCATAAAATCCCTTGATCATGAGCGGGTCGCCTTCCAGCTTGCCGACCACCGTGCCGGCATGGATGTGGTCGACGCCGGCCATGCGCATCCATTTGCAGATGACGCGGAAATTCATGCCGTGGTTCTTCTGGCGCGAATAGGTCGAGTTGCCGGCACGGTGCAGGTGCAGGATCATGTCGTTGCGGCGTGCCCACTTGGCCATCGACTGGATCGCCGTGTAGCCGATGACCAGATCGATCATCACAATGCAGGAGCCAAGTTGCTTGGCGAATTCGGCGCGCTCGTACATCTCCTCCATCGTGCCGGCGGTGACGTTGAGATAATGGCCCTTGACCTCGCCGGTGGCGGCCGACGCCTTGTTCACGGCCTCCATGCAGTAGAGGAAGCGGTCGCGCCAATGCATGAAGGGCTGCGAGTTGATATTCTCGTCGTCCTTGACGAAGTCGAGGCCGCCCTTCAGCGCTTCATAAACGACGCGCCCGTAATTGCGTCCCGACAGGCCGAGCTTCGGCTTCGTCGTTGCGCCGAGCAGCGGCCGGCCGAACTTGTCGAGCCGCTCACGCTCCACCACGATGCCGGTCGCCGGCCCCTGGAAGGTTTTGAGATACGCCACCGGGATACGCATGTCTTCCAGCCGCAACGCCTTGACTGCCTTGAAGCCGAACACATTGCCGATGATCGATGCGGTCAGGTTGGCGATCGAGCCCGGCTCGAACAGGTCGAGGTCGTAGGCGATGTAGGCGAAGTACTGTTGCTCGGTCTTGGTTCCGGGACCGGTGTTCGGCACCGGCTCGGATCTGAACGCCTTGGCGCGATAGAGCTCGCAAGCTGTCAGCCGGTCGGTCCACACCACGGTCCACGTCGCGGTGGAGGATTCACCGGCGATGGCGGCTGCCGCCTCCTCGTGGTCGACACCGGGTTGCGGCGTGATCCGGAACATGGCGATCAGATCGGTTTCCTTGGGCCTGTAGTCAGGCTCCCAGTAGCCCATCTTCTTGTAGGGGATGACCCCTGACTTGTAGCGCTCCTTGCCTTCCTTGAGCGTCCCCGCTGGCAGTATGTCGATCTTGTTCATGACAGGTCTCCTGTTTGTTGCTCAGGCGGCTTTCGCGGTTGCGATTTGGGGGTCGAGTTTTCCCGCGGCGTAACGTTTCGCCATCTCGTCCATGGCGATGACCTTGATCTTCGAGGCGTTGGACGCCGTACCGAAACGCTCGAAGCGGTCCCGGCAAAGGTCGCGCAAGGCATCCATGGCGGGCTTCAGGAATTTGCGGGGATCGAACTCGCGCGGGTCTTCCGTCGCGACGCGGCGGAACTGCCCGGCCATGGCCATGCGGCAATCGGTGTCGATATTGACCTTGCGCACGCCGTAGCGGATGCCGCGCTCGATCTCCTCGACCGGGACGCCAAAAGTCTGGGGCATCTCGCCGCCGTATCTGTTGATGATGTCCTGCAACTCCTGCGGCACAGAGGAAGAGCCGTGCATGACCAGATGCGTGTTGGGCAGCTTCTCGTGGATCGCCTCGATCACCTGCATGGCCAGGATGTCGCCGTCCGGCTTGCGGGTGAATTTGTAGGCACCGTGCGAGGTGCCGCAGGCAATCGCCAGCGCGTCGACTTGGGTTGCGGTCACGAAGTCGACCGCCTGATCGGGATCGGTCAGGAGCTGGTCGTGGGAGAGCGCGCCCTCGGCGCCGTGGCCATCCTCGGCCTCGCCTTGGCCGGTTTCCAGCGAGCCGAGCACGCCCAGTTCGCCTTCGACGGAAGCGCCGACCCAATGCGCCATACGTGCGACGCGTTCGGTTATGGCGACGTTGTAGTCGTAGCTTGCCGGCGTCTTGGCGTCCGCCATCAAGGATCCGTCCATCATCACCGAGGTGAAGCCGTGGCGGATCGCGGAAAGGCAGGTGGCCTCGCTGTTGCCGTGGTCTTGATGGATGCATAGCGGGATGGTTGGGTGGATTTCGGTCAGCGCCTCCATCATCTTGGCCAGCATGATGTCGTTGGCATAGGTCCGGGCGCCACGCGAAGCCTGGATGATGACAGGCGCGTCGCAGGCCTTGGCCGCTTCCATGATGGCGAGGCCCTGTTCCATGTTGTTGATGTTGAATGCCGGTACGCCGTAGCCGTGCTCGGCGGCATGGTCGAGAAGCTGGCGAAGGGTGATGCGAGCCATTGTGAATCCTCCTAGATGATGAGCTTCAGCGCCGCTGCAGCAACCGCTTCGGACGTTATGTTGAAATGCCGGTAGAGGTCGGGGGCAGGGGCGCTGGCGCCGAAGCCGGTCATGCCGACGAAAGCGCCGGTCTCGCCGATCCAGCGGTCCCAGCCCAGCCGGGCTGCCGCTTCGACCGCGACGCGCGGCGCCGAGCCGAGGACGGCCTTGCGGGTGGCTCTTTCCTGCTCCTCGAAAAGCTCCCAGCACGGCATCGACACGACGGCGGCGGCGACGCCATGCTCGGTCTCCAGCCTTTCGGCGGCAGCAACCGCGATCTCGACCTCCGAGCCGGTGGCGATCAGGGTGACGGCACGGTGCTCGGCTGGTTCGCGCAGGACGTAGGCACCCTGGCGGGAGCGGTTCTCGTCACTGTGCGACCGACGCAGCATCGGCAGGTTCTGGCGCGACAGCACCAGCACGCTCGGCCGATCCTTGCTCTTCAGCGCGAGTTCCCAGCACTCCGCCGTTTCGATGACATCCGCCGGACGGAAGACGTTGAGATTGGGCGTGGCACGCAGCATCGCCAGGTGCTCGACCGGCTGGTGCGTCGGGCCGTCCTCGCCGAGGCCGATGGAATCGTGTGTCATCACATAGATGACGCGCTGGCCCATGAGCGCCGAGAGCCGCATCGCGCCGCGCGCATAATCGGCGAAGCACAGGAACGTACCGCCATAGGGCACGAACCCTCCATGCAGCGCGATGCCGTTCATGGCGGCCGCCATGCCGTGTTCACGAATGCCGTAGTGAATGTAGCGGCCGGCATAGTCACTCGGCGCAATGCGGTTCATGCCCTTGGTGATCGTCAGATTCGAGTGCGTCAGATCGGCCGAGCCGCCGACGGTCAATTCCGTTGCGCCGTTGATGGCCTCCAGCACCATTTCGGAGGCTTTTCGCGTCGCCACCTTGGTTGCCTTCTCGACATGTTCGCGACGAAAGGCTTCGAGCGCGTCGAAGACCGTGTCGGCCAGTTCGGCGGCGACGGCGTTTTCAAAAGCCTCGCGTCGCGGCGAGGCGGCAAGCCGCTGCTCCCAGGCGCGCCGCATCGCTTCGCCGCGACCGGCAATCTCGCGCCAGGCGAAAAGGATATCATCCGGCACCTCGAACGGCGCGTGGGCCCAGCCGATGTTTTCGCGTGTCGCGGCGATCTCTGCTTCACCCAGCGGTGCGCCGTGCGTCTTTTCCGAACCGCCGAGATTGGGGGCACCCATGCCGATCACTGTGCGGCAGGCAATCAGCGATGGCCGATCCGACCGCCGCGCCGCCTCGATTGCCGCGGCGACTGCTGCCATGTCGTGCCCGGCGACACTTTGGACATCCCAGCCGGCGGCCTTGAAGCGCGCCGGCTGGTCCATCGACGTGGAGAGGGAGGTCGGCCCGTCAATGGAAATCGCATTGTCGTCCCAGAAGACAATCAGGCGGGAAAGCTTCAGGTGACCAGCGAGATCTATCGCCTCGTGACTGATTCCCTCCTGAAGGCAGCCGTCGCCCGCAATCACATAGGTATGATGATCGACCAGATCGGCACCGTAGCGGGCGGCAAGCATGCGTTCCGCCAGCGCCATGCCGACCGCCGTGGAAATGCCCTGTCCAAGCGGTCCGGTGGTGGTCTCCACGCCAAGCGCATGGCCGTATTCCGGATGTCCGGCGGTGCGGCTGCCCAGCTGCCGAAATCGCTGCAATTCCTCGACCTGCATGTCTTCGTAGCCGAGCAGATGATGCAGCGCGTACTGCAGCATCGAGCCGTGGCCGGCTGAAAGCACGAAACGGTCACGGTCGGGCCAGTCCGGTCTCGACGGATCGATATTGATGAAGCGGTTGAACAGCACCGTTGCGACATCGGCCATGCCCATCGGCATGCCGGGATGACCCGAATTCGCCTTTTGGACGCTGTCCATCGCCAGCGCGCGAATGGCGTTCGCCATGTCGCGCTCAGAGACGAGAGCGGTTGTGGTGACGGGCTTCAGTGCTGTTTGGCTGGTCATTGCATCCTCCTCACGACACACGGCTCTTGCGTTCAACCAATTGCAGGATGAGCGGCGTCAGGATCAGCTGCATGGCAAGATCGAGCTTGTTGCCTGGCACCACGATGGAATTTGGCCGCGACATGAACGAGTCGTGGATCATCGACAGCAGATACGGAAAATCGATGCCGCGCGGATTGGCGAAGCGGATAACCAGCATCGATTCGTCGGGTGTCGGAATCCAGCGCGCGATGAACGGGTTGGACGTATCGACGATCGGCACGCGCTGGAAGTTGATGGCGGTCTGCGAGAATTGCGGGACAATGTAGCGGACATAGTCGGGCATCCGGCGCAGGATCACGTCCATCACCGCCTCGGTGGAATAGCCGCGTGTCGAACGGTCGCGATGGATCTTCTGGATCCATTCGAGATTGATGACCGGCACGACGCCGATCTTGAGATCCGCATGCTTGGCCAGATTGATCGTGTCGGTGACGACACAGCCGTGCAGCCCCTCGTAGAAGAGCAGGTCGCTGGGAGCGAATTCGCGCCATTCGGTAAAGGTTCCCGGTGGCGTGCCGTGCTGCTTTTCCTCTTCCTCATCATGAATGTAGGTGCGGGTCTTGCCGGTTCCGCGACGGCCATATTCCGCGAACACCTCTTCGAGAATTCCGAGTTCGTTGGCCGCGGCATTGAAATGGGTGAAGTTCGGGTTGCCGGCCTTTTCCTCCTCGGCCACCTTTGCCTTCATCGCCGCGCGGTCGTAGCGGTGAAATGCGTCGCCTTCGATGAAAGCGGCCTCGATGTTCTCGCGCCGGAAAATCAGCTCGAAGATGCGCTTGACCGAGGTCGTGCCGGCGCCCGACGACCCGGTGATGGTGATGATGGGGTGCTTGGCTGACATGGTGCAGCTCAGGCTCTGAACAGGCCGCGGCGGCTGAACAGCGGCGCACGCTCACCGATGTTGCTCGGCTCTGTGTGGTAGCGCGTGATGCGCGCGACTTCCCGCGCCGACCCGAAGATCATCGGCACGCGCTGATGCAGGCTCTCGGGCTCGATTTCCAGGATGCGGGTGATCGCGTCGGTGGCGGCACCACCAGCCTGCTCTATGAGATAGGCGATCGGGTTGGCCTCGTAGACGAGGCGCAGCCGTCCCTGACCATAGCCCTTGCGCCGATCGCCGGGGTAGAGAAAAACGCCGCCGCGCATCAATATGCGGTAACAGTCGGCGACCAGAGAGGCGATCCAGCGCATGTTGAAATCCTTCTCGCGCGGTCCTTCGGTGCCCTCCAGGCAGTCGTCGACATAGAGCCGCACAGCCTCGTCCCAGTGCCGGTAGTTGGCGGCGTTGATGGCGAACTCCTGAGTGCGTTGCGGAATGATCCGGCTTTCATAGGCCTGGACGAAGGTGCCGAGCCTTGTCGAGAAGACGAAGACATGCGTGCCGCTGCCGAGCGACAGGACGAGTGCCAGCTGCGGCCCATAGATGAAGAAACCGGCGCCTAGCTGGTTCACGCCCGCCTGCAAGAAAGAGGCGGCCGGATCAGCGTCCGGCGCGCCAGTTGCGGTCAGGAGCGAGAAGATCGTTCCGATCGACACGTTGGTGTCGATGTTGGAAGAGCCGTCGAGCGGGTCGATCGCAATGGCGAGTGGCGCTTGCCTGTCGAGCAGGACTGGCTGCTCCAGCTCCTCGGAGGCGTAAAGCGCCACCGGCGCACGGCGCATGGCGTCGAGGAAGATGTCGTCGGAGAAGACGTCGAGATCCTTCTGGACGTCGCCGTCGGCATTGGCGCCACGGGTCTCGGCAAAGGCGGCGCCGAGCACCCCTTGGTTGATGGTGTTGCGGACCTTGATGGCGGCCTGTGTCAACTGACGGACGGTCGTCACAACGGCCGAGCGGAATTCGTCTGGCTGGCCGAGATAGGAGTTCAGAAAAGCGTCGAGCGTTGCCGCTGGCATCGTAACCTCCCCTCCGGCCGCATCTCCTCGGAGCGGCTGGACTGGAGGAATGGAAACAAACGTCACACGATAAGTAAAATTCAATAACTTTACCTGGTCAGTAAAAATAACTTAGTATGCGACATGAGAAACCTCACGCTCAAGCATTTCAAGACCGTCCAGGCAATCATCAAGTGCGGCAAAATTGTCAGCGCAGCCAAGATGTTAGGCCTGTCTCCTCCAGCGCTGACAATCCAACTGCGACAAGTGGAGGAAGAATTCCAGCTGGCTCTGTTCGACCGAACGTCGGACGGCATGCGTCCCACTGCCGCAGGTCTGGCTTTCGTCGAGACAGCGCAGGTTATCGAGGAGCATCTCGGTTTGCTCGAAGACAAGATGGATGCCATCAAGGGCGTACGCACCGGCAGCTTGAGGCTCGGCGTCGTTTCCACAGCCAAATATTTCGCGCCGCGGCTGATGGCTGCGTTCATGAAGGACCATCCCGACATCGACATGCGGCTTGCCATCGGCAATCGTGCCCAGACGATCGACAACCTCAGGAACCACGACATCGATATCGCGCTGATGGGGCGTCCGGCGAAAGAGGTTCCGGTGCGTGCTTCGGTCTTCGGTGATCATCCGCTGGTCATCATCGCGCCGCCCGACCATCCCTTGGTGGCGGCGCGCGATATCTCCAAGGAGCGGATTGCCGAGGAGCATTTCCTTATTCGCGAGCCCGGCTCCGGAACCCGTATCTCGTTGGAAATATTCCTGAGCGACGTGCCTGGGCGCATCGACGACCTCGGTGTCGAGATGGCCTCGAACGAAACGATCAAGCAGGCGGTGATGGCTGGTCTGGGCATCGCCTTCATCTCTGCTCACACCATCGCTGCGGAAACCGAGGCAGGCCGGCTTGTCATCCTCGACGTTGTCGGCATGCCGATCCGCCGACAATGGTTCTCGGTGATGCGAACCGATCACGCAATCTCGCCGGCGATGGCCACATTCAACGATTTCCTGATGCGCAAGGGCGCAATGTACCTGCCCCTTTTCGGAAAGCTGTATCCAGACAAGGCTGGATGACACTGCACGAGCGCAACGGATGAAAGTCCGGTGGAGAACGCCCGCGCTCGTTGGTATTATATAAGCGATATGTTATGTTGCAGTGCGAAAGAGCGGGGGCCACGTCCTTTCACACCGTAAGCGATCTGTATGTGCAACCCCTGCAGACTGTTCGGAACTCTCCCGGGTATGGGTTCGGGAATTCGATGGGGAAAAGGGGTAATGCTTTACACACTCGTTATGATGGTCTGCCTGACGGATGGACCGCGGACCTGCGAACAACGCGAGGAAATGGTAGACGGTCTGGCGATGAATCCCGGGACTGCCTTCATGCAGGCGCAGCCGCTGGTGGCAAGGTGGATCGAGACGCATCCCGGTTATTTCGTGCAGCGCTGGCGTGTGCTGCCTGGCAGAGAGTCGTGAGACAGGCGGCCAAGGTCTATTTCTTCACGATGAGCGTTTCCGAGACAGTCTTCGACAACTGGTAAAGCCGCTGCTCGATTATCGTCGGCACATCGCAGACATAAGTCAGCGACTGGACGCGTTCGTTGAAAATTCGCGTCGCGAAATTCAGTTGATCGGTTCGCCGTTCTACTTCGTCCGGATCCGCATCGGCCTTGGCGCGCAGCGCGTCCACTTCGGATGCTTCCTTGCGCAACTGTGCCGCCATTTCCAGCTGTTTGTGGGCATAGCGGGAGATGCCGGAGATCACGTGCGAACGCTCGGCGTCCATGTGATCGAACATTCCCTGCACCAGCATCGTCATTTTGGTTGCGACCTGCTCGGGCGGTAGGGAAGTCGCGAAATCCTTGATCTCCTTCTGGGCTTGTGCAATCGGCGTCCGCCGGGCCGCCACAGCATCGACAAGCGCCGACACGCCTGGATCCTTCGCCCAATCCTTCGCGGTCGCCGGAAGCTCCGGCCCATTCCAGATCTGGCCAAGCGAGAGCTGTGGCACCTTACGCTGCATGCAGGGCCAGTCGGGATCGGTGTTTGCCGCGGCGGCGCCCTCCATCGACGCAAGCGTGGTGACCAGAACCAGAGTGTGAACAAGTCTCATTCGCGCCATCAGGCGTTTCCTCCCATGTCCTGTTTGCGGATCACCAAACCGCGCGAAGGGTCGTATGCGATGATGGCGCCGCCCAGGAACAGCAGCGTGCAGCCGGCGACGACGCCCAGCGACAGCCATTCGATCTGCCCGTAGAAGGCAAAACGGATCAGTTCGACGGCATAGGTGAACGGGTTGCAGAGGCAGATCTTGTAGAGCAGGGGGCTCGCCTCCTGGATGCGCCACAAGGGATACAGCGCCGGAGACGCGAAATAGCCGGGAAAGATGACGAAGTTCATGATGCCGGCGAAGTTTTCAAGCTGCTTGATCAGCGAAGACAAGAGCATGCCGAGCGCGCAAAGCATCATGCCCGACAGGAACAGTGCCGGCAGAACATAGAGATAGCCGAGTGGCGGCGCTTTGACGCCCCACAACCAGGCAACGATCAGGAACGCGTAGACCTGCACGATCGATACGGCCACACCGGCCAGCATCTTCGACACCAGCAGGAACCAGCGCGGAAACGGGCTGACCAGCAGGATGCGCATGTTGCCCATCTCGCGGTCGTAGACCATCGACAGTGAAGACTGCATGCCGGAAAACAGCAGGATCATGCCGCAAAGGCCCGGCGTGATATAGACCTCGTAGAGCACATAGGTCTTGTAGGGCGGGATGATCGACACGCCAAGCACCTGGCGAAAGCCGGCCGCGAAGATGAACAGCCAGACCAGCGGCCGGACCAGCGAGGAAATGAAGCGTTCGCGCTGGTGCAGGAAGCGCAGGCACTCGCGCAGGACGACGCCTTTCAGGCAAATGAGATAGTGGCGCAGGCCGAATGGCTCGGACCGCACCGGCATGATGCCGGCGACCTTTCCGGGCATCGAAGGGGCGCTCATGGCGACGTCTCCGTCATGCCCGCCGCATCGACGCGGCTGAGCTTCGAAAAGGTTTCGCGAATCGAACTTCCGCCGTTCGCACGGATCACATCCGACACCTTGCCGCTGGCGACCAGGTCACCCCGCCGCAGTATGATGACATGGTCGGCGTCTTCGACTTCGTCGATCAGATGCGTGGCCCAGAGCACGCCGATGCCCTCTGCTTGGACGAGCTTGCGGATGGTGGCGAGGATGCCCGCGCGAGATTCGATATCCAGGCCGACGGTCGCCTCGTCAAGCAGGAGCAGGGAAGGTCGGTGCAGCAGCGCCCTGGCGATTTCGATGCGCCGCATCTGACCGCCGGAGAGGCTGCGTGCCTTGTCATGCTGGCGGCCCTGCATGTCGACCGTTTCCAGCAGCGCGGCAATGCGCTGGCGAGCTTCGCGTCCGCCAATGCCATGCAACGAGGCATGGTAGGAGAGATTCTGGTAGACGCTGAGGTCGAGATCGAGCGTGCGTGCCTGGAACACGATGCCGACCCGCCTGAGTGCTTCGCCGGACGCGCGGCGAATGTCATGGCTGAAGATGCGGATCGATCCGTGACGCGTGTCGTAGAGGTGGCTTATCAGTGAGAACAGCGTCGTCTTGCCGGCCCCGTTGAGGCCGAGCAGAACGGTGAAAGTCGCCGGCGCGATCGAGAAGGAGACGTCGTTGAGCGCCCGCTTCTGGCCATAGGAATGGCTGACGGCTCGGACATCGAGCGCCGCCACCTCGTCTCCCGGTCCGCTTGTCCTCATATGCTGCATACCGGATCGCTCCTTCAGGACGCGTTGGCCTATTGGCGCCCCTGATCGCCTTTTGTCTTACTTGATCGTAATCTTGCCCTTCAGTCCCTTGTCGGCAAGGTCGGGAACCGACCAGGTATATTCGCCCGGGCGAACGGTATGGAACTGCACCTGGATCGTTCCCGCGTCGTCGAATTCCAGCCAGGCCGGTCCGCCGTCCATATGCACTTCCAAATCGTTGATGACGATCTGGTCCATCCAGACATTGCGGAAGAGATCGGTCACGAACTTGTACTCGAAACCGCCCTTGGACGTGATCTTCCAGCGATAGCCCTGGCCGGCGATCAGCTCGAAGTCCTTCTGATTGACCGCATAGGTGGAATCGGCCGAACCGATAATCAATTCCGGCAGGTTCTTGCTGGCACGCGACGGTTTTGACGTCGCATCGTCGGCGTTTGCTACGATCGGAGCAAGGACAAATCCGG